>CAWVVS010000014.1:0-18668 GCA_963933655.1 uncultured Candidatus Thioglobus sp.
GAGTAGTTGGATAAAACTGATTAATAGCTTAAACCTTACGAGGGACTCAACCCTTCGTAAGGTTTTGTACGATATTTAGCATATTTTGGTGGAGCCCTTTTTTCGACGAAAATAAGCGAGAAATAATTGGAAGCAGTTTGGGATAAAAAGGGTTGCGACCTCTTTTTATTTTGAAAATTTCCAATATTTTTTTTTGAAATCCTTTTTCGGAATCTTGGATTCCTCTTTTAGGCTTTGTCACCTTTCTACTTGTCTAGAAAGGTAACCGAAAGAAGATACCCTGAGTGCGAAGCCTGCCATCGGGTGCAAACCAACACTCAATATCACTATTGCTTATTTCGCTATATTTTGGGAACTCGCTAACGCTCAGACAACCAAAATATGACCGCTCTATTGCACAAAGTATTATTTGTATTGCTTTGTAAAGGGGATAAGTCAAAAACCCAAGTGGATTGACCACCTTGGGTTTGATGAAGCAGCGCCGCATTTTATTGTTGAAATAAATATCAAAAATTTAGGGAATTTTCAATATAGATAGTTTTAGGGGGGTGAAATGCACCAAAAATAGCCGTTTAATAGCTTTAAAAGGCTGTTTTTAAGGGTTTTTTATTATTTTTAGTGCTCTACAAGATGGCGAGCTAAAATTTTGGAAATTATTGAAATGAAGCAAAAATAATGAATAAAGTGTATAAAAAGGTTGCGATCCCATTATTTCTAAGCCCTATAATGCAGTTTTAAAAATACTGATTATTTCTGAATGAAAATTGGAATTATTGGCGGTGGCATTAACGGTCTGTGCGTTGCTGCCGAGGCACTAAAAAAAGACCACGAAGTGACGTTGTTTGAGCGCGGCTCTTTGATGAGTGAGACCAGTGCAAATTCTTCTAAACTCTTACATGGTGGACTGCGTTATTTGGAGAATGCCGAGTTTCGTTTGGTACGAGAGTCTCTTAAAGAGCGAAAATATTGGCTCAACAAGTCCACTGAGTTAGCTCGGCCATTGCGTTTTTATCTGCCTGTGTATAAAACAAGCAGACGACCTGCCTGGATGGTGCGTGTTGGTTTGTATCTTTATGATATTTTGGCGGGTAAGCACACAATCCAAAAACATCGTAGGGAAAATATTGATCAATTTTCTCAGCAGTTTCCTGAATTTAACAAAAGTAATTTGTCGGCTCTTTACAGTTATTCTGATGGGCAGATGGACGACAGAAAATTAGGTTTGATGTTGGCAGATGAGTTGCGTTCCAATGGCTGTAGAATTATTGAAAATAGCCCCGTGGCTAAACTTGATAAAGATGGCTCATTACAGCTTGAATCTGGTGAGTGTCATCAGTTCGACAAGGTCATCAATGTTGCCGGTCCTTGGGCTGAAGTCTTGTTGAAGCGCTCTAATATAGATTGCGAGAACCATCTTGATTTGATTCGGGGCTCCCACATTATTATCGATCGACCATTAGGCAGTGGTTTTATATTGGAAGTGCCTAATGAGGATCGCGTTTTTTTTGTGCTGCCTCATAATGAAAAGACTCTTGTAGGCACGACCGAAGTACGCCAATCTATTGATGAACCGATTAGAGCGTCGAGCGAAGAAATTAAATATTTGCTGGCTTCTTATCAACATTATTTCAACAATGGCGTTACGGAGTCTGATATTATTGGCAATTATGCTGGCTTAAGACCGTTGTTAATTTCACATAAAAATCCTAATAAGGCATCACGAGAATACGTGATTGAGAAAAGTGGTAAAGTGATCAGTGTATTCGGTGGAAAATGGACCACCTCACGCGCACTTGGTGAAAAACTTGTGAGTAAATATTTGTAATTAATATGCTAATTGTTGCACACAGGGGTGCCTCTGGCACCGCACCAGAAAACACACTCGCTTCATTTAAGCTAGCTTGGCAGAAAAATGCTGATGCGATCGAAGGTGATTTTCAATTAACGAAAGATGGCGTTATTGTCTGTATTCATGATGACAATACTGAGCGAGTCGGCGATCAAAATCTGATTGTTGTTGAATCTACCTTGCAAGAATTAAAAACTGTTGATATTGGTAGTTATCGTGCAAAAGAGTTTTCTGACGAGAGAATTCCAACATTGGATGAAGTGATTGCTACGATTCCCAATGGTAAGAAAATTCTGATCGAAGTTAAATGTGGAACTGAAATTGTACCGATTCTAATGGATCAGCTGGATCAATCAAAGTTAAAGCCCGATCAAATTGTTATTATTTCTTATGATGCAGATGTTGTTAGATCTAGCAAAGCGTTGGCACCACAATACCAAGTTTATTGGCTTTATGATTTTGATGAAAATTGTGATATTGGTAACATAACAGCCACTTTGGTTGATATTCGTGCCGATGGTTTGAGTTCAAATAATATCAAATCAAAAGATTTAGTCGATGCGGTGCTTGAATTGGGCTTGACTTATCATGCAGGCTGGACAATGATCGACCTTGTTCTGGTTTGTAAAGTAATTGATTGGGGTGCTTCTTCTATCACCACTAACAATCCTAAACGACTTAGGAAAATGCTAACCTCATCCGCATAATATAAAGCTTGACGTTCAGTATTTTTGAGTTATAAAATGCAGACTGTTCCAACGACGCTATATCAATATCTGTGAAAAACTTAATCTCTGCAAATATTTTTTCAGCTATTATTTCAGCGCTCTTTTTTTCGTTTGCTGCCGCCATGGCGCCGTTGTATTATGCCGCAGGTGGTAGTGTCTTTCTTTTGCTTTGTATTCGCTACACAACAACACTGCTGCTCTCGAGTGCGCTAGATAAGCCAAGCAAAAAGAAAAAAACAAAGTCTCTATATATTAGACTGGTTGCGATCAGTATTTTGCAAGCGATTTTCGTGGGTTGTTATATGTATTCACTCAAATTGATTCCGCTCAGTTTGGCGGTTGTTGTTATTTACACTTTCCCGCTTTTTACTTTTTTTGCCAATTCGTTGATAAAAAGTCGCTCTATTGACCTCATATCAACAGCTGCGTTAATTGTCTCTCTGGTTGGTATTTGGCTCATGGTACAAGGCGATGCTTCTGATTGGAACGCTTGGGGCGTTTTCTGGGGAACGATTGCATCCATTGCCCAAACGGCGGTAAATATTCTTTCACGTCATGAAGATGTTAAGCCGGGCTGGGGCTTGATTAAATATCTTATGGTTTTGCCAACAGCTGTTTTTGCCCTTATTTATTTTATTGGCACGCCAGAGCCAATTGCCTCAGTAACCTATGAAATGATACAGTGGAGCTTGGCTTCTGCCGTTGGCATGATCGGTGGGTTTTATTTCTTTTTTTATTCAATTGCAAAAATTGGACCCGTGCGCACTTCTAATGTCATGTTTTTTGAGCCCATATTTACCATTATGATTGGCATTGCCATTTTCCATAATTCACTCAGTTTCTCGCAGTGGCTGGGTGTTTTGATCATCATTCTCGCGACGAGCAGTCTTGAGATTTGGGGTAAAAAGTATGCTTAATTTTTCGCTTCTTAGTCTACAAATTTATACCACTTCAGTTGATTTATGAAAATTATCATCGCACCCGATTCTTTTAAAGGTAGTTTGTCTTCAAAAGATGCCGCTACTTGTATCGCCCAAGGTTTTGCAGATGTCTTTCCTAGCGCTGAGATTGTGCAATTGCCAATTGCCGATGGCGGCGAAGGCACAACCGAAACGTTGATTTCGGCCACAACAGGCTCATTGAATTCGACAATAGTCGCTGGACCATTGGGGAGTGCTGCGACTGCCTGTTGGGGAATACTTGGCAACTCAAAAACTGCGGTTGTTGAAGTGGCTGCTACTTGCGGCCTGACCATGCTAGATGTTGATGAGAGAAATCCAATGTTGGCGAGCAGTTATGGTTTGGGCGAGGTAATTCTTGCCGCACTTGACCAAGGCGCTCTTCATTTCATTGTTGGCTTAGGCGGTAGTGCTTGCAACGATGGTGGCGCTGGTATGTTGCAAGCACTGGGCGTGCGATTATTGGATACTGAGGGCGGTGAACTAAAAAAAGGCGGCGGAAGTTTAAGTGCATTAAGTTGTATTGATGTGAGTGCGCTGGACGGTCGTTTGAAAAGTGCCAGTTTTGAGGTGGCTTGCGATGTTGACAATCCATTGATTGGTGAGCAAGGTGCGTCGGCAATTTTTGGTCCGCAGAAGGGTGCTGACCCTCAAATGGTTGCCGAGCTTAATGCCAATCTTGCACATTATGCTAAGATCGTCTATCAAGCAACAGGAAAAGATGTGGCTATGGCTGTAGGCGCTGGTGCTGCTGGTGGTCTGGGCGCGGCTTTTCTTGCATTTTTTAATGCAGAACTTAAAAGTGGCATCGATATTGTTCTTGATGCGCTTCTTTTCGAAGGCCATCTTGAGAATGCTGATTTACTCATTACTGGAGAAGGGCGTATTGATTCTCAAAGCTTGCATGGAAAAGCACCTATAGGTATTGCTAAACGAGCCAAACAGCATCAATGTCCGGTGTATGTTATTGCAGGATCGGTTGAAGGCGATGTGGGCTTAATTAAAGCACAAGGAATTGATGCTGTTTATAGTATCGTCTCTGAAAATATCACTTTAGAGCGGGCACTGTCAGAACCAGCAAAACATCTCGTCAACGTCTCTCGTAAGGTTGCTCAAGGCTGGCTGCAAAAACTAGGCGATTAGTTAAGTGTTGTAGTGTTGAAATGATCGATGGTTTGAATTGGAACCGAATGTTCAATATTTACCAAGCCTGTTAAAAGCAATTGTTTTTTTATCTGTTTTCACTCTGTTTTGCCGATGACTTTAGTAGCCTAAATTTGGTCTTACTAAATTTTTAAGGGTTTTTCCAGCTAGGTAACGGCGCATGTTGATAAAGACTAAGTCTAGTGTTAGTGGTATGTAAGTGTCACCATCATCTGCTGAGATGTGTGGCATTACCAACAAATTAGGCGTCGTCCAAAGAGGTGAGTCTGATGGCAAAGGCTCTGGGTCAAATACGTCGATAATTGCGGCACTGATGTGACCAGAATGAAGATTTTCTTGTAGGGCATCGTAGTCCATCGTTGCCGCTCTGCCGACATTAATAATACCAACACCAGGCTTCATTAATGCTTGGCGTTCACGATTTAATAGATTATTGGTTTCAGCGGTGTTGGGTGTTGACATAAAGATATAGTCAGCTTTAGGTAGTGCGTCGTCAAGGTGTTCAGTAGTGATCATTTCGTCAACACTTTCCAATGCTTTGCCATGGCGACTAACACCAATCACATGCATTCCCACCATTTTGCAATGCTTTGCTGCAGAGTGTCCGATATTGCCGGTACCGATTACTAGTAAAGTTTTTCCCGCAATCGGTGTCGAATACAACGATTCCCAGTGATTATTTCGTTGATTAGTAATCACTTGGGGCATGTGAGTATGAAGCATTAGAATACTCATTAGACCAAATTCACCCGCCTTAGCAGCATGCGCCCCTCGGTTATTAACAACGGTTACATTTTCTGGCACCCAGTTCATCGGGCATAGGTGTTCAACCCCGGCACCAATAATATGAATCCAGCGAAGGTTTGGCGAAATCTCTGCCAAGTTTTCGGTTGGAAAATCCCAACAAACAAGTACCTCTGCTGTTTTCATTGACTCATAGAAATTATCAAGATCCCAGTCAAACACTGGCTCAATTTTTCCTTTTAAATCAGGAAACCTCTGTAAGGCATCGTGGTAGCGCTCCTCGGTTAAAGCAAAGACAGACTCACCTTCAATTGTTGGTGGAAATGATTGTGGGTCTGCATGGTTGCTTTTAAAGTGAACTCGAATTTTTTGATTCATGGCTTTCTCTCCTGAATTAGTCTGAGGAATTGTAGCTTGATTGCATTGCTTTTAGTTTATCAGTGACAATATTAATTCTTTCGCTTTCTGACAAGCCATCAACGCCGAATTGTATTTCAACAAACTCGTGTGCAATTGTACTGAGCATCTCTAATTCATCATTCTCAACTGTGTTTGGGATGGTTAGAACGGTATCACCGCCATAGGTAGGAATTGACGCAGTGTCAGTTGAACAAACATGCATTGGCTCTTTACCAGCCTTTATTCCACGGATTTGCTCTCGTATTTGTCGACGCATAAGCGCAACACCGATATCGCTGGTAGTAAGGTTTTCATTGTTATGAATGGTAATAGGACCCATACCTTCGCAGGCCTCAACGTCAGCTGGAAATTTTTGTCGTTGTTCATATGGTCGATCAAAGAGCTCGCCTTGCTCGATAAGTTCAGGACCTTCTGGTGTGTTGTATTCTTGAGGATCACCTCGTTCACCAAAGTTTGCCCAGGCGTAACAAATAGTGGTTTCGTCATCAATGGGAACTACCCAACGAGTAAACGAGCTGCGACCATAAAATATCTCCTTGGTGCCATCAGCTGCAAATGCAGAGCCAGCCTGAGTAAAGTTTGGCAAAATGACTTCGTTAATTCTAAGCCACACATTGTTGCCAACGCGACGGCTATTACAACCAAGAATCCAAGATTTACGCTCAAAAAAGTCCATTTGACCAACTTCGCCAAAGCCTTCAGAGAATTGCACTCGACTGACGTTAGAATGCAAGAAAGCGGTGTGAATCGGATCAACAATAGCATCGAGAACTTGTAGCCAATTGCAACCAAAAGGCGCTTTGTAGGGTACCATTTCCATGTTTTCAAAATCAAAGCTGTCATACACTGGAAATTCAGGAATCAACTCTATCGGACCCATATAAGCAAAAATCAACCCCTTGTATTCGTGTGTAGGATAAGCGCCTAATCTAACTCTCTTCTTAATCATATCCGCTGCTTTTTCTGGTTGCCCTGGTACATCTAAAATACTGCCATCAGCAGCAAAATGCCAACCGTGGTAGCAACACTGTATGCCGCTCTCGGTACACATCCCAAATTCAAGAGATGCTTGCCTGTGAGGGCAGTGTTTGTGAACCAAGCCTAAGTTGCTACTTTTATCTCGAAATATCACCAGTTCCTCGCACAATATTTTGATTGCAACAGGTTGCTCTCCCAAATCCTTTGATAGAAAAACTGGATGCCAGTAGCGGCGTAAGTATTCACCTGCCGGTGATCCGGGACCCACCCGGGTGATTTCATCATCAACATCGCTCGAAAGCGCAATTCCGTGGCCAGAAAACCCCTTAAAGTTTATTTTAATCTCTTCATGTATATTGTTCATTAACACCCCTTTTGTAGCTTGCAGAGAATCAGTATATGCGTAAATAATACCGAATTAATTCCTTATTAATGAATTATTGGTTAATAATATGAGTATATTGACAACTAATAGTTAAATTTATTCCACTTAATGCAAATTATAAGGATATAATCTGACGAAATAAAATATTTGTTACTTGTTGATAGGAGTATGTGATGAGTATAAATACAATGAAATTATCTTCGTTTTTTGAACATGGCGCTCTCAAGCATGGGCTTCCATCGATTGCCTATACAGATGATGGTTTTTTGCAAGCAGAGTGCGATACACTTTTCACTGATAACTGGGTTTTCGTTGGATTCGCACACGAACTGGTTCATCCAGGTGATGCCAATCCGATAACCGTGGCTGGAAAACCTGTGGTTCTGATCAATAATGCTCAGGGCGAAATTGGTGCTTTTCATAATGCTTGTTCCCACCGATGTTTAAAACTGGTCGATAAACCGATGAATGTCGGTGCGATGCTATGCTGCCCTTATCATGCTTGGACTTATAATTTAGACGGTGATCTTTGCGCAACCCCATTTTTTGGCGGCAAGCAGCATCATCCCGAAGGTTTTGAAATGTCTGAACATGGTCTAAAATCAATTAGGTTGGCAGTTTGGCATGATTGGATTTTTATCAATTTAAGCGGTGATGCGCCAGAATTTGAAGAATATGCAGCACCTTTAATCAAACATTTAGACGGCATAAACTTTGAGCAAATCGACCCTGTGGCGACGCTCGATTTTGGCGACGTTTCGTGCAATTGGAAGTTCCTTATTGAGAATTTCATAGAACCTTATCATGTTCAATTTGTACACCGCACGACAACCAATCAACCGCTAGAAGATCACTATACAATCGTTGATGATGTCTGTTTGGGTAGTGCTGTCGACCTGGATGATAGTGATCAAGTGGAGGGCTCGCTCTCGGTGAGCTCACGTTACTTAACCCTCTTTCCAAACTTTATTATTGGGCGCTATTTCCCTGATCAACTAGGAGTGTATTTGAGCGTGCCCATAGACTCTGGGCGCACATCACAAAAAAGAGTGATTTATACCACCGAAGGTCAATCTTTATCAGCCTCTGAGGTTGAAGAAATTAAACAATTATGGTGGGACGTACATAAAGAAGATCATGCAATCTGCGAGAGAATGCAACTCGGCAGGTTGTCACCAGTCGCAGAGAATGGTGGCTTATTGTCACCTCATTGGGAGAATAGCGTTCATGCGTTCCAAACTATGATTGCAGCAGCTGTGATACAGGATAAATAAACAAAACTAGGAGTTAAATAAATGAAAGACGAAAATATAAAACCTACATACAGGTTGGCACACACCATGATAAGGGTGTTGGACTTGGATAAATCTATCCATTTTTATTGTGACATTTTAGGGATGCAGGTGTTGAGAAAAACGGATTATCCAGGTGGCCGTTATACCAATACTTTTATTGGTTACGGACCTGAGGCAGAATTCCCGACTTTGGAGCTAACCCACAATTGGGATCAAGAGAGTCACTACGAAAAAGGTAACGGCTGGGGTCATTTATGCATCGAAACCCCCGACGTTCATAAGGCCTTCGACGACTTAACGGCACAAGGTGCAGAAGTTGTAGCGGCGCCAGCGCCGATGAGTCACGGTACTAGGATTTTAGCCTTTTTGAAAGACCCAGATGGCTACGTTGTCGAATTAAACGAAACCATAAACTTAAATTAACTAGGAGATAAGTAATGAGCGATAAAACACCAAAATTGTATAAATTTAGTGATATTGAGAACCGCCTTCACACATTAGAGCCAGGCAAATCTTATATCAAACCATTTGTTACCAGTAATGTCAGCGATACCATGTGCGGCGGACTTAATTTCTTAAATCAAGTGTCGGTGCCTTGGGATCTCACATGCGATGAAATTATCTATTGCATGGAAGGGGAGTTTAGATTGACTTGTGATGGCGAGTCTTACACCTGTTCACCGGGAGATGTCCTCTACATTCCGAAAGACAATCATATTGCTTACGAGTGTGATGAAAAATGTGTGATTTTTTATGCAGCTTATCCGCACGACTGGAAACAGCAGGCCGGCATTACTTTTGTACCTGGTATTGACCCGGAAGATATGCCTCAGAACTAGGAGCTATAAATGACCACCTCCAGCAAGCCTGTAGTGCCTTTAAATCATTCTTATGAAAAGAATGATGGCGGTCAATTGTTGCGCATTCCGACAAGAGACACCCTGGATGATAAGCTAAACCAACAAATTATTAGCATGCTAGAGATTGATGGTCGCCTACCCTTTAAGGAAATTGCAAAAGCTTTAGATGTTTCTGAGGGTACGGTGAGAAATCGTGTGAATCGGCTAAAGGATGCCGGTGTCTTGCAGATCAAAGCTTTAGTGGATCGATCTGCCATTAACTACGCAACAGATTCGATGTTGGGTATTAAGGTGGCTCCCACTTCAAGTCCTAGTGAAGTCGCTAAGCGTCTACAGAATTGTAATGAAATCGTTTTTATCATCTGGGTCACAGGTCGTTACGATCTGTTGGTGGAAATTGTTTCGGACGGCGACGACACTCTGTGTCGTTTTCTTGAAGAGCATTGTTTTAATAAAGACGATATCAGTAATACTGAAGTAATGAAAGGACTGACGACTTATAAAAATCAGTTCTTATTAAAGTCACACGACAAACTTTAAATTTGTCTCAACACAAGTAATTAGGAGAATATATGACAAACACATACCCAACATCAATGGCCGAGGCACTGCCATCAAAAGCACGAGTTATAGAAGCCAAACAAATGCTTGAAAAAGCAGGCGTTAAATACATTCTGTCTTGCTGGATTGATTTACTGGGAATCCCGAAAACCAAGCCAGTCCCTATTTGTGAGTTTGAAGCATTATGTGCAGGCAAAGGCCCACAATTTGCAGTTCATTCGATTTCATTTGTGCCTGAATTAGGGCCAGCTGATTCTGATCAAATCCCTTTACCAGATTTGGATAGCCTGGTGATTTGTCCCTGGGACGAAACTTGCGCTTGGGTTTTTGCAGACTTATGGTGGGAGGACAAGCCTTACAATCTCTGCCCACGCCAAACATTGAAACGTGCCGTAAAAAATGCTGAAGATGCTGGTTATAAAGCTTTTTGCGGTATTGAGCCTGAGTTTATTGCGATGCGCTGGGAGAATGGTCAGCCGGTAAAGGCTATTGACGATGATCCCGCTGTTGGTGAAGGTGTTCGTCCTCGCCGCCAGGCTTTTGGTTATGATGCTGAATACAGTATTGAATCGATGGGATTCTTAGGTGAGTTGATTGATATCTTGAACGGCCTCGGTTGGGGTGTTAAAGATGTAGTTGCCGAGGGAGCTTATTCGCAATTTGAATTAGACTTTACTTATACCAATGTTCTTGAAATGGCTGACCGTCTTGTTTTCTTGAGAGTTTTATTAAAAGAGATAGCTAAAAACCACGGTATGTTCATTACCTTTATGCCAAAACCAACAATTGGTGATTGGCGTTCTGGTGCGCATATTAACTTTAGTGTAACTGGCACGAACGATGGTATTAATATTTTTGAAGGAGACGATGGTAAGTTTTCAGATGAAGCCTACCATGCGATTGGCGGCATACTTAAACACGGTCATGCAATTACCGCAATCGCGTGCTCAACGGTTAATTCTTACAATGGGTTGGTACCTAAAGTGGGTGGATTCGAGGGGGGCACAGTCACTTGGGCGCCTACTCATATGGCTTACGGCGATAACAACCGTTCTTGCATGGTTCGTTTGCCACAAAATCGTTTCTGTATCGAAAATCGTGCGGCGGATATGTGCATGAACCCGTACCTATCGCTAGCACTTACAACTGCCGCAACGGTTGATGGTATTCAAAATAAGATTGACCCTGGCAAGCCCTTAAACTTGGACTTATACTCCTTGAGTAAAGAGGAGATTAGTGAGGCAAACATTACTTCTTTACCCCGCAACCTACTCGAGGCATTGGAGGCGTTACAAGAGAGTGATTTTGCCCACGAGGTTTTAGGCGAATCCATGATGAAGCAATTTTTCGCCTACAAGATGGACGAATGGGATCGTTACCACCAGGCTGTGACAGATTGGGAAGTTGAAGAATACCTGAGATTATATTAATTAATCGTAAAGATCCTTGTAGTGAGTTTTTCGCTGCAAGGGTTAATTAAATTTAATGCGGCAAGTCTTGAATTGTTGAAATTTAGAGACCGTTTATATTATTGGAGTTACATATATGTGTGGAATTGTTGGGCTGTTTATAAAGAATCCAGCTTTAGAGTCTCAGCTAGGCGCTTTGGTTGCGCCTATGTTGAGTGAAATGACAGAACGTGGCCCGGACAGTGCGGGAATGGCAGTGTATCGTGATCCTCATGAAAGTGGCTGTAAGGTTACTGTGCTTGCCGAAGGCTTGAATTTTGATTGGAGCGTTCTAGAGTCGGCTATCAAAGTGGTATTTGTTTTGAGTAAAATTTCAGTGACTCACAATCAAGCCGTCCTATTCGTTGATGCACCAATAGTAGATGTTCAGCATTGGCTTGATAGAAATTACCCTGAGCTTAGTATTACCAGTGCTGGAACCAATATTGAGATATTTAAGGGTAAGGGTGACCCACTGGACTTTATTGAAAAATTTGACGTTAAAAGTATGAGTGGAACACACGCCTTGGGGCATACTCGAATGGCAACAGAAAGTGCTATTACTACAGAACACTCGCATCCATTTTCCACTGGTCAAGATTTATGCCTAGTTCATAACGGCTCTTTGTCAAACCACAATCGTCTGCGCGAGACACTTCGCCGCCGTGGTGTAAACTTCAAAACCGATAACGACAGTGAGGTTGCGGCAGGTTATTTAAGCTGGCGTTTGAGCGAAGGAGATGATTTAGATCAAGCACTTCATCATGCGATCGATGATTTAGATGGTTTTTACACTTTTGCCATTGGTACCAAAGATGGCTTTGCGGTTATGCGTGATCCGATTGGCTGCAAACCAGCGGTGATGGCGGAGACCGATGATTGGGCTGCAATGGCTTCAGAATATCGGGCGATTGCGACTTTGCCAGGCGCTGAAAATGCACGCATTTGGGAGCCTGAACCAACACAAATCTACAGTTGGAAAAGGAGTTAAGTATGAAAGAAATTAATTTAGACATTGATAGTGTCAGAAGCCTGAATGAGGCATTACAAGGTGGTAATTCTGGTGATGGTTTCAATGTTAGCAATACTGGTGGCAAGCATGCGCTTTCAGTGGGTTTAACCACAGCGGTCAATGTTGATATTAACGGCCATGTGGGTTACTACTGTGCTGGTATGAATCAGCAGGCTAATATCACTATTAATGGCAATGCAGGTCCTGGATTGGCAGAGAATATGATGTCGGGCGAAGTTCGAGTTACGGGCAGCGCATCACAATACGCTGGCGCAACAGCGCACGGTGGATTACTGGTCATTGAAGGCGATGCTAGCTCGCGTTGTGGCATTTCAATGAAAGGTGTTAATATTGTTGTTGGCGGTAATATCGGCCATATGAGTGCATTTATGGCTCAGTCAGGCTGTTTGGTAGTTTGTGGCGATGCAGGCGACGCGTTGGGTGATTCGATTTACGAGGCGCGTATTTATGTACGTGGTAAGGTTGCAAGCCTTGGCACAGATTGCATTGAAAAAGAAATGCAAGAAGAGCACAAAGTGCAGCTGGCTGAAATGTTAAACCAGTCTGGCATGGAGCACAGTGTTGACGAGTTTCGTCGTTATGGCTCTGCACGCAAATTATATAATTTTGATATTGATCAAGTTGATGCCTACTAAGGAGAAATAATAATGAGTAAAGATAATCCAGCACTAATTGAATCCGCCACTTTCCCGCGTCATGTGGTTGCAGAGATTCAACGCGCTGCCAGTACAGGCATTTACGATATTCGCGGTTTTGGTGCCAAGCGTTCGTTACCAAGTTTTGATGACTTGGTCTTTCTAGGTGCCTCTACCTCTCGCTACCCTCTAGAGGGTTATCGCGAGAAATGTACAACTGAGGTCGTCCTTGGTGGTCGATTCGCAAAAAACCCAATTCGATTAAAGACGCCAATTACTATTGCTGGAATGAGCTTTGGTTCTCTTTCAGCGCAAGCCAAAGAGTCTTTGGGTCGTGGTGCCACATTGGCAGGAACAAGCACAACAACGGGTGATGGTGGCATGACGCCAGAGGAAAGAGGGCATTCAAAAACTTTGGTTTACCAGTATCTTCCTTCGCGTTATGGTATGAATCCAGACGATTTGCGACGTGCAGATGCGATCGAAATTGTTCTCGGTCAGGGCGCAAAGCCCGGCGGTGGCGGTATGTTGTTGGGTCAAAAAATTTCCCCAAGGGTTGCACAAATGCGCAACCTCCCTGAAGGTATTGACCAGCGTTCCGCTTGTCGTCACCCTGATTGGACAGGTCCTGACGATTTGGAAATTAAGATTCAAGAATTACGTGAAATTACCAATTGGGAAAAACCGATTTATGTAAAAGTTGGCGCTACACGAGTGTTCTACGATGTCACACTGGCGGTTAAATCTGGTGCAGATGTGGTGGTGGTTGATGGCATGCAGGGCGGTACAGCGGCAACCCAAGATGTCTTTATTGAACACGTTGGCATTCCCACTTTACCAGCGGTGAGAATGGCTGTTGAGGCTTTGGTAGAGATGGATATGCACCGCAAAGTTCAACTCATTGTTTCTGGTGGTATTCGCAGTGGCGCTGATGTAGCAAAGGCCTTGGCTTTGGGAGCTGATGCTGTGGCTATTGGTTCGGCAGCTTTAATTGCGCTTGGTGACCAAAGTCCTGAATACGAAGATGAATATAAAGCGCTGGGATCGGCGGCTGGTTTTTGGGATGACTACCAAGAAGGTAATGATCCCGCGGGCATTACTACCCAAAATCCTGAGCTCGCCAAAAGACTGGACCCAGAAGTAGGCGGACGTCGATTAGCCAACTACCTCAATGTCCTTACTCTAGAGTTGCAAACCTTAGCGCGCGCGTGTGGTAAGAGCCATGTTCATAACCTAGAACCGGAAGATATGGTGGCACTGACAATGGAAGCGGCAGCGATGGCCGGCGTGCCATTGGCGGGAACCAATTGGATTCCAGGCAAGGGCAGTTTGTAAGTTTAAAAATAAGATAATATAGGAGTCCTTATGTCCATCAAACTAAGTAAAGTTGCCGCTGAACGTGGTATAGAATATTTTTTAATCAGTTTTGTTGATCTGTTTGGCAACTTACGCTCGAAGTTAGTGCCCGCGAGAGCGATCGATGGCATGCAAAAAAACGGCGCTGGTTTTGCTGGTTTTGCTGCATGGTTAGATATGACACCAGCGCACCCTGACATGTTCGCAATTCCTGATCCTGAGAGCTTGATTCAATTACCATGGAAGAAAGAAGTTGCTTGGTTAGCATCTGACTTATGGATGGATGGTAAGCCGGTTGAAGCCTCGCCAAGGGTTGCGCTGAAGAAACAATTAGCTGAGGCAGAAAAATTAGGCTTTCGTATGAAGACTGGTGTGGAGTGCGAGTATCACCTAATCAACAGTGATGGCACAAACATTGCTGATGGCAAAGACGTAGAAAGCAAGCCATGTTATGATCAGCAGGCTTTGATGCGCCAGTATCCTGTTATTAAGCAAATTTGTGACGCGATGATCGAGCTTGATTGGGGGCCGTATCAGAACGATCACGAAGATGCTAATGGCCAATTTGAAATGAATTGGGATTATGATGATGCACTAAAAACTGCGGATCGCCAAGTATTTTTTAAGTATATGGTCAAATCCATTGCTGAACTTCACGGCCTTCGTGCAACTTTCATGCCCAAGCCTTTCAGTCACCTAACGGGCAATGGCTGTCACTCGCATTTGTCGATTTGGAGTTTGGACGGTAAAATCAATCTCTTTAATGGTGATGAGGACGCACGCGGCCTCGGACTTTCACCTCTTGCCTATCAGTTCCTTGGTGGTATTATGCACAGCGCCGATCGTTTGACTGCGATCTTCAATCCAACGATTAACAGCTATAAGCGTATTAACGCGCCAAGAACACTTTCTGGCGCAACTTGGTCGCCGAGTTCGATTACTTATGGTGGTAACAACCGCACCCATATGATTCGGGTTCCAGATTCTGGTCGTTTTGAGTTGCGCTTGATGGATGGTGCTGCGAATGCTTACTTAATGCAAGCGGCAATTCTTGCTTGTGGCCTTGATGGTGTTGCAGGAAGTCGTGATCCAGGTGATCCGCTTGATATTAATATGTATGAGCTTGGTAAGGATCTTGAGGGTTATAAACAATTGCCGCGCAATTTGCTTGATGCACTACGCTTGTTGGATGGTAGTGTTGTACTGAGGGAGCGTATGGGTGATACCATAGTTAATTCTTATGTGAAAATGAAAAAAGCTCAATGGGATGATCATTCCTCTCATTTAACGCAATGGGAACGGGATAACACCTTGGACTGCTAATGAAGGATTGTTGCCATCCATGCATCTAAAATGAGCAGTTTCAAAAAGTACAAACTGGGCGATGTGGTGTTATTATCAGGCGAGGTTCTGCTTGACGCATATCTCGCCTATAAGACCTATGGCAAGCTTAACGCAAGCAAAGACAATGTTGTGGTTTTGCCAACTTTTTACACTGGCACCCATCAAAGAAATGAGGGATTTTTTGGGGAAGGCAGAGCAATTGATCCAAATAAGCACTTCATAGTCTCAATTAATATATTTGGTAATGGTTTTTCCTCATCACCAAGTAATACCCCAGCACCTCAGGACGGGCCTCGCTTTCCACAAATAAGCCTATGGGATAATATTGCTTGCCAGTACCAATTATTAACTGAACAATTGGGAGTTGAGCGCATAGCGCTTGTAACTGGCTGGTCAATGGCGGGCTGTCAAGCTTATCAGTGGGCGGCTCAGTACCCCGACTTTGTCAATGCAATCTTACCATTTTGTGCATCGGCGAAAACTTCCCAACATAATCATGTGTTCCTTGAAGGTGTGAAAGCGGCGCTGTGTGCCGACAGCCATTGGAATAAGGGTAATTACTCAACGCCACCAATAGTTGGTTTAAAAGCATTTGCCAGAGTGTATGCGGGTTGGGCTTTTTCACAAACATTCTATCGGGAGAGTTTGTATAACCAACTTGGGTTTGAATCAGCCGAAGATTTATTGCGAGACTGGGAAAAGGATCATGTTGAGAACTGGGATGCCAATAATTTATTGGCAAAGTTGAACACCTGGCAAGGCGGCGACATCAGTGCTGGACCACTTTATAACGGCGATTTTCCTCTTGCTCTTAAGTCGATCAAGGCGAAAACAATTCTAATGCCTTGCGCACAGGATTTGTACTTTCCACCGGAAGATAACAAGATTGAAGCTGAATTCATTACAGATGTCGAGCTAAGAGTATATGACTCTCCTTGGGGGCACTGTGCCGCCAATCCTGGAAACGATTCTGGCTTTACAGGGGCACTTGAGGAGTCTTTACTCGATCTTCTTGTGTAAGTGTATTTGAGCGTGTGTATTGCTATAGAAGGGGTAGAATTAATAACCTCTTATTATCTTGTCACTATTTATGCTGAAAAGTCTTGAAACAAAAATTCCGCCACCGATGTTGGCAGCATTGTTTGTTTTTGGTATGTGGCTAGTAGATCAATTTTTACCCAGCTCTGTGCTTGATGATGTTGTGCGTTTGCCAGTAGCAATATGTCTTGGCTCTCTTGGAGCACTGTCTGCAATATTAGGTGTGCTGTCTTTTGTTAAAGCAAAGACCACTACCAATCCCATGCAGCCAGAAAAAGCCGGCACACTTGTGACAACAGGTATTTATCAATACACTCGCAACCCGATGTATCTTGGTTTGTTATGTGTTCTTTTGGCTTGGGGCATATTTTTGGCTAATGGTTTTTCGTTGGTATTGGCTATATTATTTATGCCGCTGATAAATCTGTTGCAAATCATTCCCGAAGAAAGGGCGATGACGCTTAATTTTAGAGAGCATTACACAGCCTATCAAGAGAAAGTTCGTCGTTGGTTTTAGCGGGGTAAAGATGATAGGAAAAATACTTGTAGAAAATATCAATGTTCTGGGCTATACGCATAATGTAAATAAGGTTAAGTATTTGGCGATGAAAGAAGTGCTTTTGAATGTTGTTCCGAAACACAAAACTGGCATTACCCAAAAAGAGATGCTTGTTATGATTCAATCACATTTGCCACAAGATTTGTTTTCCAACGGTGAAAAATCAGCGTGGTGGATGAAGACAGCTCAATTGGACCTTAAAGCCAAAAGTATTATAAAACGAAATCTAGGCAAACCACTCACTTGGTATCAGCTGTAAATAGGCGAACGATTATGAAAGAGATAAGTTGGCAAGATTTTGAAAAAGTGGACATTAGAGTGGGCACGATACTATCAGCCAAGAGTTTTCCTGAGGCGAGAAATCCCGCTTATATCCTTACCGTGGATTTCGGAGACGGAGTTGGCATCAAAAAATCAAGCACCCAAATAACTGAACTTTATGACAAGGAAAGCCTTGTTGGTAAACAAGTGCTTGGGGTTATTAACTTTCCACCCAAACAAGTGGGTCCCATAAAGAGCGAATGCCTGGTTTTAGGCTTTTATCGAGAAGATCATTCTGTTGTTCTGGCGACGCCGGATTTGGCAATTAAAAATGGCGAAAGACTCCTTTAAATAAGATTTTCGCACAATGTCATATAATCAACAATATCAAGAAAACCCTCATTTATTTGGCCAAGTGTATCCTGAATTTGAGTCATTTGTAGTTGAGCATTGTAAGGGTGGTAAGGCATTGGATCTGGGTTGTGGTCAGGGTAGAGATGCTATTATGTTGACCCAACATGGGTTTAGTGTTACAGCATTAGATAATTCAAGCATTGCTATTGAACAGCTTCAAAAAGAGTCACAAGGGCTCAACCTTGTAATCAAAACCTTTGTGGCTGATTTGTTTGCTTTTGAGATAAGATAGAAATACGACGCAATTGTCCTGGATTCAATTTTTCACTTTTCTAAAGATAGCCAGTCTAGTGGCTGCGCACTCTTGGATAAAATTTTGTTATGTCTTGCGACAGACGGATATCTTTTTATATTTATTCATGCGGAGAAAAAAAAATGGATTGCCTCAAAGTTTGGCAAAAGATACTAGCTAATCACATAGAGAACATTCAAGAAAAAACGATCGATTATGTATATCATGAAAAGTCAACCGGATTTCACTCCAAATCTCAGTATTTGATGCAAGTGCTTAAGTGTAATATTTATACTAATTGAAGGTCATTTTTCTGAGAAAATAAGTTCAAATTTGAACTTATTAAACAATTCGAAAACTATGAATCCAATCATCTCAATTGAAAACCTATGCAAAACCTACGAT
>CAWVVS010000015.1:0-17755 GCA_963933655.1 uncultured Candidatus Thioglobus sp.
GAAAGAAACTATAGAAAGTGAAGAGTATGGTAAGTGCTTATCTTTAAATTGCAAACGTCAAACAAGTTTTCCTGGCGGTTCTTTTTACTCAAATCATGAAGAGTGTGGTGGTGCTCTACTAGATTTACATGTGCACGATACTGATTTTATTAATTATTGTTTTGGAATGCCTAAGGCAGTTTTTAGTCGGGGTTATGAAGGACCTAGCGGGGGAATTGATCATGTTGTAACTAGTTACATTTATGGCCAATCTATAAATACTCCATTAGTTAGCGCTGAAGGAGCTTGGACAATGCAGGACGGTTATGGTTTTAATATGTCCTACACAGCAAACTTTGAAAACGCCACTGCAAGCTATTTACTAGATAATGATGAAACACTCCATCTTTTTCGTTTGGGCAATCAGCCAGAAAAAATAGAATTAAAAAAAGGGATGGGCTATGAATTTGAAATCCGTTCTTTTGTAAATGAGATTTTAAGTGGCAAGGCTAGTGATATAGATTTATTAAACCAAGCTGCTGAATCAATCGCAATTATTGAGGCTGAAAAGATGAGTATTAAATCTTGCACAGTGGTAGCTGTAAATTTTTAGATTTAGAAGCTTGAAAAAAAGTGTACACGAAGCAATACCAACTATTAATGTACTTGGGATGATGAATGGGTTATAGGGCGCTTCAAGCCAAGACACTGTGCTAAATTGGTACATACAGTACTGATACATTGTCTCTGATTTTCTCACCACTCAAGTGCTAATGGTCTTTGCAGCAAATTCACTGCTTAATCGGGGCGCTTTAATTTATGAGCTCATTGGACGCTTTGTTAAGAGTGGCTTTTGGCTCCATGACTCTGATCTTATTGCTAGCTTGGCGCAACATGCACACACATAAACCTCAGTCGATACAATTTAAAGGAGTTGTGAGCCTTGTCGCCTATATGGTTGCTTCATTAATAATTTAGGGTCATGACAACTTAAGAGGCTCATTTCTAAATATTAAAAGCATAATACGGATTATAGTGGATTTCTTAGGATATTAAATTGGTGGAGATGGCGGGAATTGAACCCGCGTCCGAAAACCTTCAAACAAAGAGTCTACATGCTTAGTAATGGTCTATTATTTTAACTACGTGCCACCCGACCAACAGGGATGCATCAAGCGATTTCAGGTTTGGTTTTAACCCTATTATCCTAAACTAACAATAGTGGCGAGTCTGTAAGCGACCGTTATCCCAAAAGTACAGACAACCTCTAAGTAACGGTTAGCATTATGCTGCTAAAGCGTAGTTGTCTTCGTTTGCAACTATTATTTAAAGAACGTTTTTACGAGCAATCTTTGTCCTCGGCATGCGTCCTTGAGATCCAACTCCTCGTCGAAGCCATGTCATCCCCAGACGTACTATTATACTCTTAAATAAAATCCACATAAAATTCGTCATTTATCTAAATTCAGTGTTATTTTCGTAATCAACCGATCACATATGTATTATATATTTACAACTGGCAGGCGAAAGAGCCTTGAATTAAAGTAAAGTTAAAACATTCTAAGAAGTTATTTGGGGATTAGCTTATTGTAATGCGGGCAAACTTGCGCTTACCAACTTGATAGACAGCCACACCTTTGGTTGGCTCGAAGTCTCTATCAGTAATTTTTTTGCCATCAATTTTAGCGGCACCTTGCTTAATCATGCGAAATGCATCCGAAGTTGAGTTGACCAAATTAGCATCTTTTAATAAGTTGGCAATTTTGATGCCAGATTCAAACTCAAATTCATCCATTTCATCAGGAATTTGGTTTTTGGCAAAACGGTTGATGAAGTTTTGTTGTGCCTGCTCCGCCGCCGCTTTATCGTGAAAGCGAGTGATTATTTCGTCGGCTAGGCGAAACTTAATGTTTCTTGGGTTTTCACCTTTTTCAACTTCTACTTTCCAGTTGGCAATTGTTTCAATTGATTGAAAGCTGAGAAGCTCTAAGTAACGCCACATCAAATCATCCGATATCGACATAATTTTGCCAAACATATCGTCAGGATTGTCGTCGATACCAATGTAATTATCGAGCGATTTACTCATCTTTTGTACGCCGTCAAGACCTTCCAGTAAAGGTGTGGTGAGTATCACTTGTTGCTCTTGACCTGCTTGTTTTTGCAACTCTCTACCCATCAGCAAGTTGAATTTTTGATCGGTACCGCCACATTCAACATCGGCATTAAGCGCAACTGAATCGTGACCCTGTACCAAGGGGTAGAGGAATTCATGGATGGAAATTGATTGACCTGATTTGTAGCGCTTTGAAAAGTCATCACGCTCCAACATTCTTGCTACAGTGAGTTTTGAAGCTAGACCAATCATATCGGCTGAACTCATTTTACTCATCCACTCTGAATTAAATCTTATTTGAGTTTTTTCTTCGTCCAGAATCTTAAACACTTGCTCTTGGTAGCTTTGTGCATTTTCAAGCACTTGCTCCTTGGTAAGAGGCTTGCGTGTGACATTCTTGCCTGTTGGGTCGCCAATCATCCCGGTGAAGTCACCGATTAAGAAAATAATTTGATGACCTAAATCTTGCAATTGTCTGAGCTTATTGATCAGTACTGTATGACCCAAGTGTAGGTCGGGTGCTGTTGGATCAAAGCCCGCCTTAATACGCAAGGGTTTGTTTTTTTCTAGTTTTTTCTTTAGTTCTTCAAGCGGTAGAATTTCATCTGTACCACGCTTAAAAACAGCTAATGTTTGTTCAATATTCATTTGGAGTTCTCTATTAAGCTCTTATGTGCCCGTCACCGATGACGATGTATTTTTGTGAAGTAAGACCTTCAAGGCCGACTGGACCACGCACGTGAAATTTGTCGGTGCTAATGCCTATTTCTGCGCCAAGGCCATACTCAAACCCATCTGCAAAACCGGTAGAGGCATTTACGATCACTGACGATGAGTCGACTTCGGTTAAGAATTTACGCGAACGAGTGATGCTTTCACTAACAATGGTTTCCGTGTGGGATGAGCCGTACTGGTCTATATGTGCGATGGCTTCATCAAGGGAATCGACGATGCGAATCGATAAAATAGGAGCCAAGTACTCCTCGCTCCAATCTTCTTCGGTAGCAGCGATTACTTTGTTTGATTGTTGTTGCGTTTTTTTACAGCCGCGTAGTTCCACGCCTTTATCGGTATACATGTCAATCAGTTTCTCAAGTACTTCTGCTGCCAAATCTTTGTGAACCAATAATGTTTCAGTAGCGTTACAAACACCATAACGTCGTGTTTTGCCATTAAAGGCAATTTCTATTGCTTTTTGAGAGTCAGCGTCTCTGTCCAAATAAGTATGACAAACACCATGAAGATGTTTAATCACAGGCATTTTTGCATGTTCTGTCACATTTTTAATCAACCCTTTGCCGCCTCTTGGAATGATAGCATCCACATATTCATAAGCTTTGACCAATTCTGAGACCGCTTGTCTGTCGGTGGTGTCAATTAATTGCACTGCATTTGAATCAAGTCCGGCATCGTTCAAGCCACTTTTTACGCATTCGTATAAAGCCAAGTTGGAATGAATTGCTTCGGAGCCACCACGCAAAATAACAGCGTTGCCAGATTTTATACACAGCGCTGCCGCATCGATAGTAACGTTAGGGCGAGATTCATAAATAATGCCCATCACACCAATTGGTACACGCATTTTCCCCACTTGAATACCACTTGGACGATATTTGAGGTCGGTGATTTCGCCTACTGGATCAGGCAAAGAGGCGATTTGTTCTAAGCTCTCAATAATGCCCGCAATGCGTTCATCGTCAAGCATTAGTCGATCTAATAGTGCTTCATCGAGGTCGTGGGTTTTTCCATGCGCCAAGTCTTTTTCATTCTCGATGAGAAGGTAAGTTTTATTTTTCTTTATATTGCTAGCAATGTGCAAAAGTGCAGAGTTTTTCTGTTCAGTATTTGCACGACGCAAATTTTTTGAAGCTTTTCTTGCTTTTTTGCCAAGTGTTGCAATCAATTGAGCTATTGAGTCCATTGGGTTTTTCCGGCTAATGTGATGAGTACGGTTCTTAGCTCATCAGAAACATTAAGATTATCCCTGCCTTTGAGTGAGCGGTCAATACGCCCGAGTAATAAGGATAATTTTTGCAAGCGTTGATATGAGTGTGTTTTTAATGCTTGAGTGACCAATGGTTTTCTTTTTTGCCAAACTCGGTGTTTGTTTAGAATCGAATCTATGGACTGATTGTGTTGCAGTTCTACAGCCATTGTTGACAGGGTTTTGATTTCACGATAGAGTGAAGAAATAATGACAATCATCGGTGTTGCTTCGTCGAGTAAAGAGTTAAATACCTTACTAACTTTAGCCGCATCCCCTTTCAATGCAGCATCAATTAGGCCAAAAATTGAATAATGGGATTGCTGATCAATGTGTTTTAGGTAGTCGGAAACATCAATTTTGCCATTAGGGTAAGCAATTTGTAGTTTTTGGATTTCCTGCATCGATGCTAAAAGGTTGCCTTCGGTGCAGTAGGCGATTGTATTGGCTACTTCTTTGTCAGCCACTAAACCCACTTGTTCCATATGGTTGAGAATCCAGCCAACGAGATGATCACTTTGCACTTCCCAGTGCTGTACAACAACACCTTTTTGCTCAAGCGACTTAAACCACTTGCTTTTTTGCTGAGCCATATCGAGTTTTCCTGCAGAGATAATTAGCAGGATGTCGTTTGGTAAGTTCTCGGTAATTTCACACAGTGCTTTTGAGCCCTTGACTCCGATTTTCCCTGTCGTTAAATGGCATTCAATAACGCGCTGGGGCGCAAACAAAGAAGTACTGGAGATTTCGGAAAAAATTTTATCCCACGAAAAATTACCATCAATGTCAAACCTCACTCGATCGGTAAAGCCACGCTCGAGTGAGGCGCTCTTAACACTACTTAGACTTTGCTCGACTAGGAGAATTTCAGGTCCAAAAACAAAGTAAATTGATGACAGTTCTTTGTTTAAGTGTTTACTGAGTTGCTCGGGTTTGATTTTCATGAGAATTTGTGCAGTAAGAATGTAGTTGGAAAAAAACCAGTAAACTGATGTAATATTGGAACCCTGTAATTATGTCATATTCGGAGAATAAATTGTCATAAAAGGGTTGAAAAACTGGCATCAAGCCCTATATAAGTACACAATAGGGTATAGTTACCCCACTTAATTTTATTAATTTTTGTTGTCTTTCTATGTATAAAAATATCTTACTTTGGCTTGTATTAGGCAGTGTGTTGGCATCTCTATTTGGTCAATTCCAAACTGAAGATAAAAGCGCCCAGATTAGTTATTCGCAATTTATTCAGAGCGTGAACCAGGGCAATGTCTCTAGTGTTACGATTGCTGGTAGTAATATTTCTGGTATTAGCGGCTCTGGAGAGCTGTTCAGTACTTATAGTCCAGGTGATCTCGGTCTGATGGGCGACTTATTAAGTAATGGGGTGGCCGTTATAGCAACGCCGCCTGAGAAAGAGGGATTTTTCAAACAGCTGATTATTTCACTGGCACCAATTTTATTGTTAATTGGTGTTATTTTGTACACAATGCGTGGTGCGGGTGGTGCCATGGGTGGCAAAAACCCAATGTCATTTGGCAAGTCAAAGGCGCGCTTAATTTCGAAGGACGAGTCACACGTTACTTTTGATGATGTGGCTGGCGTTGATGAGGCAAGAGAAGAAGTCAGTGAATTGGTCGACTTTTTATCCGACCCTTCTAAGTTCACTAAAGTCGGCGGTAAGATTCCAAAAGGAGTTTTGATGATAGGTCCGCCGGGTACGGGTAAAACACTACTGGCAAAAGCAGTTGCGGGTGAAGCCGATGTACCGTTTTTCTTTATCTCTGGTTCTGATTTTGTTGAAATGTTTGTTGGTGTGGGCGCGTCTCGCGTTCGTGATATGTTTGACCAAGCAAAAAAGAACGCTCCTTGTATTATCTTTATTGATGAGATTGATGCAGTTGGACGTCAACGCGGCGCAGGTATGGGCGGTGGCCATGATGAGCGTGAGCAAACACTCAACCAAATGTTGGTTGAAATGGATGGCTTTGAAGGCTCAGAGGGTATTATTGTTGTTGCGGCTACAAACAGACCAGACGTGCTAGATCCTGCTTTGTTGCGACCTGGACGATTTGATCGCACAGTAACTGTCGGCTTGCCTGATATTAATGGTCGCAATGCAATTTTGAAAGTACATATGCGTAAATTGCCAGTCGCTAAAAATGTGAAATCAATGGACATTGCCAGAGGTACGCCAGGATTCTCAGGTGCCGATTTAGCTAATTTAACCAATGAAGCAGCCCTGATTGCTGCAGGTCAAAACAAACAATTGGTTGGCATGCAAGAGTTTGAAAAGGCAAAAGACAAAATTATGATGGGTTCAGAACGCAAAGGCATGGTGATGGATGAGGCTGAAAAAGAAATGACAGCTTATCATGAAGCGGGTCACGCGATTGTTGGGCGTCTGGTTCCTGAACATGATCCGGTTTATAAGGTCAGTATTATTCCAAGAGGAAGAGCACTTGGTGTAACCATGTTTTTGCCTGAAAAAGACAGTTACAGTATTTCCAAGCGCAAGCTAAATTCTCAAGTTTCGTCTTTGTTTGGCGGTCGAATTGCCGAAGAGGTCGTTTATGGCGAAGATGCTGTAACCACAGGCGCCAGCAATGACATTGAGCGTGCAACAGAAATAGCCCATAAAATGGTTAAACTCTGGGGCATGTCTTCTGTGATGGGTCCTATGGCATACGGCGAAGAAGAGGGCGAGGTGTTCTTGGGTCGCCAAGTAACTAAGCACAAGCATATTTCTGAAGACACCTTCAATAAAGTTGACACTGAAATTCGTAAAATTATTGACTCAAATTACAATGTTGCCTACAAAATTCTTGAAGAAAATCGAGATATTTTGGACGCGATGGCCAAAGCTTTGGTTGAGTTTGAAACCATTGATGTTGGTCAAATTGATGACTTGATGGCAAGAAAGCCAATGCGCGAGCCAGCAGCTGTCGTTGATTCTGACGAAGCATCTTCTGAACTTGGCACTGGTGAAATACCACCAGAAGTTAAACCCACCAAGGATGAGCAAGAGCCATTGACTGGTGAAACGCCAGAGCAATTTGCCTAAGTAAGGTTTGGCGTGATAGAGAATCGGTTAATGATTATGGGTGTATTAAACACCACCCCAGATTCTTTTTTTGATGGCGGGCGTTTTTTCGATGCCCAGAGCGCTATTGAGCAAGCTCAGTTAATGGTTGAGCAAGGCGCTGATATTATCGATATTGGTGGTGAATCAACCCGCCCCGGAGCGCCAGCAGTGAGCGCTGAAAATGAATTAGGGCGTGTTTTGCCAGTAATCGAAGCACTAAATGGAAAAATTAACATTCCTATTTCCATCGATACGTCGAAGCCCATAGTTATGCAAAAAGCTGTTGAGGCGGGTGCAAGTATTATTAATGATGTTTGTGCGTTGCAAGCTGAGGGCGCGCTTGAAATGGCGGGAACTCTTGGTGCGAGTGTGTGTTTGATGCACATGCAAGGTACGCCAAGGACGATGCAAGAGAGCCCAACTTACGAAAACGTGGTTCAAGATGTAAAGGATTTTTTTAAAGAACGCATCGCTGCTTGCGTGGCAGTTGGTATTAAACCAGAGGCAATTACACTAGACCCTGGCTTTGGCTTTGGTAAGAATTTAGGGCACAATATTGCACTATTAAAAAATCTATCTGAGTTTCATGAATTTGGCGTTTCGATTTTGGCAGGATTGTCACGCAAATCAATGATTGGTACTCTATTAGGTGATAAAAAAGTCAGCGACAGAATGATTGGCAGTGTGACTGCAGCTTTAATTGCTGTTGAAAATGGTGCTAATATCATTCGCGCCCACGATGTCGCTGAAACAAAAGATGCGTTGACAGTATGGCAACAAATTAAAAATTATAGGGATTAGTTTTGCATAATTATTTCGGCACAGATGGCATTAGAGGTAGAGTTGGTGTTGCACCAATCACCGCAGACTTTCTATTAAAGTTGGGATGGGCTGTTGGTTCTGTGTTATCAGATAAAGGTCAAACCAGCGTTATTATTGGCAAGGATACCCGTGTTTCTGGCTATTTATTTGAATCCGCTCTTGAGGCGGGATTTTTATCTGCAGGTGTTAATGTTGGTCTTTTGGGCCCTATGCCCACACCTGGTATAGCTTACTTAACACAGGCTTATGGTGCAAATGCCGGTGTTGTTATAAGTGCTTCACATAACCATTATGAAGATAATGGCGTCAAATTCTTTTCAAAAAAAGGCCTAAAGTTGAGCGATGTACAACAAAGGGCAATTGAGAAAAAACTAGAAGAGCCAATGGTTAGTGTTGATACTAAACATATCGGCAAGGCAGTTAGACACGACCAAGCTCTAGGACGATATATAGAATTTTGTAAATCCACTTTTGATCGATCAATCGATCTTTCGAAATTGAGAATGGTGATTGATTGCGCCAATGGTGCCACTTATCATATTGCTCAAAGCGTTTTTGCCGAGCTGGGCGCAGAAGTGATTATGATTAATAATCAACCAGACGGTTATAACATCAACCTAGATTGCGGCGCTACAGATACTAAGCACTTGCAACAAGAGGTTCTTAAGCACGATGCCAATCTAGGGATCGCATTTGATGGTGACGGCGATCGTATGGTAATGGTTGATCACCAAGGTGAGTTGGTCGACGGCGATGAGTTAATTTTTATTATTGCCAAGGCATGGCACTCAACCGGCGATTTAAAATCTAGTGCCGTGGTGGGTACACAAATGTCTAATTTAGGCATGCGGCATGCGCTTGACAGTTTGGGCATTCAATTTATTGAAGCTAATGTGGGTGACCGCTTTGTCATGGAGAAAATGAAAAACAACAACGCTACTCTGGGTGGCGAAGGTTCGGGACATATTATTTGTCTAGATAAAACCACTACTGGTGATGGTATTATTTCTGCACTGCAAGTGCTAGAAGTGATCTGTAAGGCAGAGAAGTCGCTTTTTGACCTAAAAAATGAAATGATCAAGTATCCGCAAGTCCTGATTAACGTCAAAACGAAGGATAAAATCGACTTAGCAAATCACACAAAACTTAATGCAGTGCTCAGTGCTGTTGAGGCTGAGTTAGGTGATGAAGGCAGAGTGCTCATTAGGGCTTCGGGGACTGAGCCTTTAATTAGAGTCATGGTGGAGGCAAGTGATTTAAGCTTAGCTGAATCGAGTGCTCAGCAGTTAGCTGCAACGTTCTAGTTAATTCTAACCGAAGCTCAAACAATCGATTATTTTGTGATTTCAATGCATTGAGAGCGAGATGGAATTTTCAATCACACAATTTATATGTGTTTTAATAATTTTTTGCTGGACAGGCTTTGTCCGCACAGGTTTTGGCTTTGGCGGTGCCGCCTTGGGCTTGCCCTTTATGCTTTTAGTGGCTGGCTCACCTATTAATTGGCTACCAATTATTGGCTTGCATTTGTTGTTTTTTTCAGGCTTATCTCTTGCAAGCGCATTAAAACAAGTTGATTGGCGGTATTTTAAAAAATCACTGATTTGGATTTTGCCAGCTAAAATAATTGGCGTCATTGGTCTATTGAATCTTCCGCCAAATGTCATGACGGTGATCGTCTATTCGATAACTGGCTTTTATGCCTTAACTTGGTTATTTAACTACAGCATTGAATCCAACAAAAATTGGCTTGATAATGCGCTTTTATTTTTTGGTGGGTATATTTCCGGCACTTCACTGACTGGTGCGCCATTGATTGTGGCAGTCTATATGCACAAAGTTGCTAAAGAGCAGCTTAGAAATACGTTATTCGTCTTGTGGTTTTTCTTGGTCAGTATAAAGATGGGAGCGTTTATTGCAGTCGGCATACATATTGACTGGCAATACGCCTTAATTCTGTTGCCCGCAGCCGGTGTTGGTCATTATTTTGGCTTAAAGGTGCACGCGAAGTTAATGGAGAACGATCAGCAATTTAAGCGTTGGCTGGGTGGTGGATTGCTTATCGTTTGTGCGATCGGAATGACCAAACTGTATCTGGGTTAATTACTGATTGTCGAGTGGTAATTCTGTGGTGAACTTGATTTCTTCAATAGCAAAATTTGAAGTAACCTTGAGAAACGGCACCTTTTCGATCAAGCGCTTATAAAACCCATCATAACTGTCAATATCGCCGACAATCACTTTGAGTAGATAGTCGATCTCACCACTCATGCGGTAACACTCAAGCACTTCTGGAAAGTCTTTAATCGTTTCAGCGAATATTTTGATTTTTTCTTGGTCGTGGGTGTTAATGGTGACAAACACAATGGCGGTGACACTAAGCCCTACACGCTTGCGATCAATCAAGGAAACCGTTTTATTGATAAAACCAAGTTTTTTCAGTTGATTGACTCGTTTCCAGCAAGGTGTGGTTGACAAATGAACTTCTTTTGACAGTTCTTGTACAGTCATCTCAGCATTTTTTTGCAATAAATCCAGGAGTTTTCTGTCGATTGCGTCCATATTCTATTCCTTATAAAGAGAAAAAATGAAATTTTTTTTCTATAAAAGTCGAGTATACCAGTATAGAAGTATTATTTTTTCTATAAATATGCAATTTATAGAATATGATACTATAATTATTAACATTACTGTTTGGAGTTAATCTAATGTACCAATACAATGCAGACGATACGGCATTTTTAGTCGAACGCGTTGATCAATTTGAAAAGCAGTTAAATCGCCACTTAGCAGGCGATTTAGACGCGGCTAAATTTAGAAGTCTTCGATTGAGAAACGGCCTTTATATGGAGATACACGCTCATATGCTACGAGTGGCAATTCCTTATGGCATCCTTAATACCGAACAGCTTAGGGCTTTGGCTGATGTGGCTGATAAGTACGACCGTGGATTTGGTCATTTTACCACCAGACAAAATATTCAATATAATTGGATCGAGCTGCCAGAAATTGCTAATTTACTGCGTGATCTTTCGGCTGTTGGCTTGCACGCCATTCAAACCAGTGGAAAGGCGATGCGTAATATTACTGCAGATCCATTTTCTGGTCTCACAAAAGATGAAGTAGAAGATGCACGACCTTATTGTGAGCTTATTCGTCGTTGGTTCAACATTCACCCTGAATTTTCTTGGTTACCAGGCAAGTTTAAAATAGCCATTAATGGCGCCAAGCTGGACGAAACAGCATTACAAATTCATGACCTTGGACTAAACATTGTGTACAACGAGGAAAACGAACTGGGTTTTGCGGTTTATGTTGGTGGTGGCTTGGGCGCAGCACCGATGGTGGCGCCAGAAATCACCCCATTTGTTGTTGCTGAAGATATTATAAGCTACCTAGAGTCAGTCCTAAGAGTTTACAACCTCAAGGGTCGTAGAGATAACCTGAAACGTTTACGCATTAAGTTTATGGTGCGTGAATACGGTGCAGTCGAGTTTGGCAGAATGGTTGATGAGGACTGGCAACAGATAAAAAATAATCCAGAATTAAAACTCAATATGGACGAGTTGGCAAAACTTAAAAAAGATTTTGCGCTACCAATAGAGCCAGTGGATTTGGGTGGTTTTACAGATACTGTCGATTTTAATTACAGTATTTGGAAGAAAAACAATGTCAGAGCGCACAAGTTATTGGGTTACAGTATTGTTAATATTTCCCTAACACAGCTTGGCACAGCGCCTGGTGATGCTACTTCTGAGCAAATGAGAATGATTGCAGATTTGGCAGACAAATATTCAAACTCAGAATTAAGAACCACAAAACGTCAGAATCTTGTATTTCCATATGTAAGGAAAGAACAGGTGTACGCATTGTGGCAAGAGTTGGATCAAAGTGATTTGGCTAGCCCACATCAAGGTACGTTAGCACATGTTGTGGCTTGCCCGGGTGGGGATTATTGTGATCTGGCGAAGGCGGTGTCTATTCCAATCGCTCAACAAGTTCAGCAGCGTTTTGATGATATGGACAAATTGTATAATATTGGTCCAATCAACATCAATATTTCTGGCTGTGAAAACTCTTGCGCCCACCACCATATTTCCGATATTGGTCTTCTGGGTTTAAAGAAGAATGAGCAAGAGTTTTATCAAATTACACTTGCTGGTGAAACACTGCACGAAACAGCCATTGGTAGAAAACTGGGCCGTTCAATTGCTGGCGATGAAGTGGTTGACGCGATTGAAGATATTGTCAATATTTACCTAGATAGTAGAGAAGAAGGCGAGAACTTCGTCGCTGTCTTTAAGCGTATTGGTATCACACCATTTAAGGAGAAGGTCTATGGTTGATGATAACGAGGTTATCACAGTGGTGAGCGAACAGGGTCAAACCGTTGAGCTGGTTAGTGTGGAAGAATGGATTGAAAATATCGACAGCTTGGCTGCTTCTGGCAAAGGTGTTTTAATTAAGCCTGCGGATGATGTAACTTTGCTAAAGGACAGCTTGAACAAAATTGCTTTAATTGCACTTGATTTTATTGGTTTTGATGAAGGTCGTGGTTACTCACAGGCAGCCTTGATTCGCAATAGATGGGGCTATAGCGGTGAAATACGCGGTATTAATACCCATTTAGATCAGTTGCAATTTATGCTTAGATCAGGCGTTAGTACGTATGACTTGCAAGAGCAATATCAAGGCTCGAATGAGCACGACTATACTCATGGCTTTAGTATCTGTTACCAAGCGGCGGCAAATAACACCGACATGAAAGAGAAGTTTTAGTAAAGTCAATCAATAAGGTAAAGTGATGAAGGATCAGACTTCTAGATCAGTTTGGAAAACAATATCCTGGCGCATTATAGCAACGCTTGATACGGTCATTATTTCCTATCTAATTACTGGTAGCCTTAAGATGGCAGCCTCCATTGGTTCTATTGAAGTGATCACCAAGGTTTTTCTTTATTACTACCATGAGCGCACTTGGAACAAAATTTCTTTTGGAAGGGGCTGATGTAGGGTAGTAATGGAGAAGATATTTAGTTTAAAATTCGCCTCATGAATGAGTATGCATTAATCCTTGTTAGTACCATATTGGTCAACAATTTTGTCTTGGTTAAATTTTTGGGTTTGTGCCCCTTTATGGGTGTTTCCAACAAGATGGACACCGCGATCGGCATGGGTTTTGCTACAACATTTGTACTCACTCTGGCGAGTATCAGTAGCTATCTGATTAATGCCTATCTTTTAACTCCGCTTGATCTTGAATACCTAAGAACCATTGCGTTTATTGTTACTATTGCTGCTGTTGTAGGCTTTACAGAGCTGGTTGTCAATAAAACCTCACCCGTTTTGCATCAGTCACTCGGCGTATTTTTACCGTTGATTACAACCAATTGTGCAGTGCTAGGCGTTGCATTGTTAAATGTAGGTGAAAGTAATACTTTTTTACAATCTGCTGTATATGGCTTTGGTGCTGCAGTTGGCTTTTCTTTTGTTCTTGTGCTGTTTTCAGGCATTCGTGAGCGAATCGAATCTGCCAATGTACCTGAAATTTTCAAAGGTGTCCCAATCGCATTGATCACTGCTGGCTTGATGTCAATGGCCTTTATGGGTTTTATTGGTTTAGTTTGATGTTTGATGCCGTTTCAACACTCTCTATGCTGGCACTTTTCTTAGGTCTAGTCCTTGGTTATGCTGCAATTCGTTACAAGGTAGAGGGTAATCCATTGGTTGACCAAATTGACGCCATATTGCCGCAAACTCAATGTGGTCAGTGTGATTTCCCTGGTTGTCGGCCGTATGCTGAGGCAATCGCAAGTGGCGAGGCTGAGATTAACCAGTGTCCTCCTGGAGGTCAAGATGGGGTTGATGCCTTGGCCGAGCTTTTAGATGTAGATACTCTGCCCTTGAACGCAGAACATGGAGAGACCAAGCCAAAACGTATTGCAGTGGTTGATGAGGAGGTTTGCATTGGCTGTACACTATGCATTCAAGCCTGTCCTGTTGATGCCTTCGTTGGTTCGTCCAAGGTGATGACGCAAGTGATTGCCTCTGAGTGCACTGGTTGTGATTTGTGCTTGCCGGTTTGTCCAGTAGATTGTATCGATATGGTAGAGGTAAAGCTGACAATTAATACCTTTGTTCCAAACGTTTTGGAGTTGGCAAATGTCTAAATTCTTCTTCAAAGGTGGACTGGTTCTTGAAAACCCATTTCCTGCCAAGGAGATTGATTTAATCAGGATACCATTGCCGGATAGAGTGATTTTGCCGATGCAGCAAAGAATAGGTGAGCAAGCCAAACCGTGCATCAGTGTCGGCGATCATGTATTGACTGGCCAAGTAATTGCCACTATTGATGATGATCGTTGTGCGCCAGTACACGCCTCTATTTCAGGCACTGTTGTGGCGATTGATAACCAAGTGATGGCTCATCAATCAGGGCTGGAGGCGCTTTGCGTGACCATAGAATCTGATGGTGAGGATGAGTGGATGGATAATTCTGTTGCTTGTACTGAAAATTACGATTTTTGCACCCCAGACACTATTTACAATAAGATCCGAACCTCGGGCATTGTTGGTATGGGTGGTGCAGGATTTCCAACCCACACCAAGGTTCAATTTGCTGAAGGATGTCACACCTTGATTGTCAATGCCACTGAATGTGAGCCAGGCATTATGTGTGATGATGCTTTGATGCAGGCTTATCCGACCAAGGTTATCCGAGGCATAGAGGTGTTATTGCATATTTGTGGCGCTGAAAAGGCCATCATCGCTATTGAAGACGATAAAAAAGAATCGATTGAACTGCTTAGAAAGTTTTGTAAAAACGAGCGGATCACCATTGAGGCCCTACCAACCAAGTACACCTCAGGCGCTGAAAAAATATTAGTTAAATCACTGCTAGGAATTGAAATTCCATCAGGTGGCTATGCCTCCGATGTGGGCGTTCTTTGTCAAAATGTTGGCACCTTGGTGGCTATCTTTGATGCAGTGGTTGAGAACAGACCGCTTATTTCACGTGTTGTTACAGTGACTGGTAGCGCGGTTAGAGAGCCAAAAAATTTCCAAGTCAGATTGGGTGCGAGTTACGATTATGTACTCGGTTTTGCTGATATTAAGGAGGGTGATAATAATATTCGCATGGCTGGAATGATGATGGGTGTGGATTTAGTGGGGTCAGATTACTCAATCAGCAAGAACACCAACTGTATTTTCGTGAATCAAGTTGAGGAAAAAATCCCAGCTCAAGAGTGTATTCGGTGTGGCATGTGCAACACTGTTTGTCCAGTTGATTTGCTACCTCAGCAATTGTATTGGTATTCTAAGAGCTCTAACATTGAAAAAGCTCTAGATTATAATTTGATGGATTGTATAGAATGTGGCTGTTGTTCGCACGTTTGTCCGAGTAAGATACCGCTCGTTGATTATTATCAATTTGCAAAGGCTTTGAATCGGCAACAAACCAAGGAAAAAGATCTAACTGATAACGCCAGAGAGCGTTTCGAGTTCCGCGAATTTCGCCTAGAGCGGAACAAGAAAGAGCGCGGTGAAATGATGGAAGCCAAGAAAAAGGCGTTAAAGGAAAAGATGGCGAAAGACAAAGTGCAAAAAGAAGCCATTGCAGCTGCGCAAGAGCGCGTTGCTTTAGCAAAGACTGCTAAGGAGTCTGAAAATGCAAGTTAAGGTGATGAGCACCAATCTAGTGATGCGCCATGTGATTTATGCACTGATTTTAGGTGTGGGCGCGCAAGTGTATTTCTTTGGTTTATCTGTCTTAGTGCAAATGACTCTAGCAGTTGTCACAGCGTTGGCTGCAGAGGCCTTGGTGCTACGTATGCGTGGCATGCAGATTGCACCGTCACTGAGGGATGGCTCCGCTGCTCTAACTGCTATCCTGTTGGCGATTGCTGTGCCTAGTATTGCGCCATGGTGGATTATTGTTTTAGGCGTTTTATTTGCCATTGTCTTTGGTAAGCAGTTATTTGGGGGTTTGGGTAATAACCCGTTTAATCCTGCGATGCTTGGTTATGCATTTTTGCTCATTTCCTACCCATTGCAAATGACGCAGTGGCCGTCTGAATTCCAAGGCGTTTTAGCCATTTTTGAGTTTTCTGGCATTGATGTTTTGACGGGCGCAACTAATCTAGATTATGCCAAAACTCAATTGATGCTGGGTGAAAGTATCGGTATGCTAACTTTCGAAAGTGCTAGTCAAATGTGGATTAATCTTGGCTTCTTGCTAGGCGGTCTTTATTTGCTATTGCGTAGAATCATTTTTTGGCACATCCCGGTCTCTTTAATTATCGGCTTGGCACTCATGTCAGGAATTTTGTACTTGATTGATCCAGCTAACTTCTCTTCACCAGTTTTTCACTTGATTAATGGCGCCACAATGTTGGCAGCATTCTTCATTGCAACGGACCCCGTCTCTGCTAGCACAACCCCTTTAGGGCGATTGATTTATGGTTTTGCCATTGGTGTGATTATTATCATTATTCGTGTGTTTGGTGGTTATCCAGATGCGGTAGCTTTTGCAGTGTTGTTAATGAATATCACTGTTCCACTAATTGATTACTATACACAGCCTAAGGTGTTTGGAAAATGAAGAATTCCACTATTCTAAAATCGGGTGTTTTAATGCTTGTCTTCACCTTGATTTGTATATTTTTTGTCAGCCTAGCAGAGCAAACCACTAAAGATAAAATTGCCTTTAATGAAGAGCAATTGCTTATCAAAAGATTAAATGAAATTGTTGCTAATTACGACAATAATATCGTTGTTGAACAATTTGAAGAAACGATTGTACTGCACGGCATTGAGCAAAGCATTCGAATTTTTCCAGCTAAGAAAAACGAACAATTATTCGCTCATCTAATTGAACACACTTATCCAAACGGCTATAACGGCAACATTAGGTTATTGACCGGTATTAATATTGATGGCGAATTGTTAGGTGTGCGAGTGATTTCTCATAAGGAAACACCGGGTTTGGGTGATAAGATTGAGACACGTAAATCTGATTGGATTAAAGGCTTTTCTGGCTTGTCTTTGTCAAATTTAGATAAATCTCAGTGGAGAGTAAAGCGTGATGGTGGACACTTCGATCAATTTACTGGTGCAACCATTACGCCTCGTGCTATTGTCAGCGCCGCTTATCAATTATTAGGATATTTTCAAGAAAGGCCTCTAAGTGAAACTAAGTGATTTTGACTTTGATCTACCAAAATCATTAATTGCCCAATTCCCTTGCGAAAAACGGACCGAATCTAAATTATTGGTCAATGGTGAATGTATTATTGACTCAACTTTTTCCAAGCTAGGAGAATTTCTTAGACCGAACGATTTATTGGTTTTGAACGACACAAAAGTCATTCCAGCAAGGCTCTTTGGTCAAAAAGAATCGGGCGGTAAAGTTGAAATATTGATTGAGAGATTGATCAGTGACACACATGCTTTGGCGATGATTAAAGCCAGTAGGGCGCCTAAAACTGGTAGTTTTGTCGTTTTTGAGAATGGTCAGGAAGCTGAGATTTTAGCTAAATCTTCAGGCCTCTACACATTGTTATTCACCGGTACAGCCATTCTAGATCTTCTTAACGAAATAGGACATGTGCCACTGCCACCCTACATTGAGCGTAGTGACAATTCAGAAGATCTAAGTCGTTATCAAACAGTTTATGCAAAAAATGATGGCGCAGTTGCAGCGCCTACTGCAGGCCTCCACTTTGATGAGTTGTTATTATCTAGTCTAGAAAAAAAAGGTATTAGTCATGCA
>CAWVVS010000016.1:0-17530 GCA_963933655.1 uncultured Candidatus Thioglobus sp.
GTGTTTTCCAGCACCAAAACAGCAAATAGCTTCTGGTGCTTCACTAAGATTGAAAGAACCATCGATCACAGGTTTGAGTTTTCCTGCTTCGAATAGTTCGTTAATGTAGTCTAAATCTTTGTTTGGCTTTAAGCCAAGTATATGTATTTTCTTTTTACCAAATAATGCAATCAGTGGTTTGAGCATTAAAATCTGAAACAGTCGAGTTAACTCTCCCCCAACCGTAACATACCGGCCGCTAGGATTGATCGATGGCAGATAATCAAATGTTGAGCGATTTGTTTTTGTATCCAGAATTAAATCGTAACTCTGTCCATTTTTTGTGAAATCTTGTTTTTTGTAATCAATGACATGATCAAACCCAATCGACTCCATCATTTTTAACTTATCACCAGTATCCACGCCAGTAACTTCAGCATCATATAACTTAGCTATTTGCAAGCCGAGTGTTCCCACACCCCCTCCAGCGCCGTTAATCAATATCTTTTGCCCTTTTTGAATCTTTCCCACATCAATCAGCCCCTGCACTGCCAACATGGCTGCATGGGGGATTGAAGCAGCTTCTTCAAAGCTCATTTTGTTAGGCTTCAGTGCTAAAGCTTTTTCATTGATGCAGATATATTCTGCAAAACTACCAAAACCGTATTCTGAAATATCACCATACACAGCATCTCCTACTTTGAACGACCTGGCATTTTCACCAACAGCCTCGATGGTGCCAGCCAATTCCATGCCCGGTATTTGTTTCTTTGGGCTAACAAGACCAAACATTAAGCGATACAAATACGGCTTTCCCCTCATCAAACTCCAATCGTAATCATTGACTGCGGTAGCATAAATTTTTATCAATACCTCATTATCTTTAGGAGTGGGCTTTGCTACCTCTTTAAGGTGAAGTACATCCTTCAAACCATATTTTGTTAATACAATTGCTTTCATAAGCATCAAATCACTGAGGTTATCGTTTGATTGCTAGCAATGCTTTCAATTTTGTCGACATCCGCTATTGAAGTTTGTATCTCAAGAGTCCATACTGGAATGAAATAGCCAGATTTAGCTTTATATTTATATTTATTTATATCCATAACATGTCCAAAGAATTATTCACCACCATTATAACTCTGGGGCAAAGTTCTTTAAAATAGACATTATGAATTTTAGTAAACAAATTAACACACTCAATAAAAAACATTTATTGCGTTCGCGCAAAATAAGCGAAAACGCGCAAGGCGTGGAAATGATCATTGATGGTAAAAAAATCATCAATTTTTGCTCAAACGATTATCTTTCTCTTGCCAATAACGGGCAAGTTAAGCAAGCGTTAATTGATGGCGTTAAACAATATGGCGTTGGTTCTGGGGCGTCGCATCTTGTTTGTGGTCATTCGAATGCTCACCATGAGCTTGAGGAAAATTTGGCAAATTTTACGGGTCAAGAGCGCGCATTGCTTTTTTCTTCTGGTTATAGCGCTAATTTGGGTGTTTTTTCAGCACTGAGAGACGATATTGATTGGGTATTGCAGGATAAATTTAATCATGCCTCATTAATCGATGCCAACCAACTCATTGGATTGCCATTGCAGCGTTATTTGCACAATAATATTGACTCTCTCACGAAAAAAGCGCAAAAACAAAGTGGTCAAGGCCTTATAGCGACCGACAACATCTTTAGTATGGATGGTGATAGGGCAAAAATCGATGAAATCGAAAAAATCCAAAAAATTTCCAACTCGTTATTGATGCAAGACGATGCTCACGGCTTTGGCATTTTCAATGCTAATATTCCTAAAAATTCGATCTATATGGCCACTTTGGGCAAAGCGGCAGGAACAATGGGTGCTTTTGTCGCAGGAAATGCCGATTTTATTGAGTTTTTGGTGCAAAAATCACGCCCATACATCTACACCACAGCTATTTCACCCAGTTTATGTGTCGCCACTTTAAAAAGCTTAGAATTGATTAAATTAGGCGAACAAAAAACCAAATTATTGGCCAATATCGATTATTTCCGAAATTTTTCTGCCTCTCTTGGCCTAAATTTCGAGACTTCTGAAAGCGCCATTCAACCAATGATTATCGGTGAAAGCAACAAAGCGCTTGAACTCAGTAAAAAACTATTTGAAATGGGTTTTTATGTTGGTGCCATTCGCCCGCCAACTGTACCACCAAATACTGCTCGATTGCGTTTTACGCTCTGCGCCAATCACAACTTTTCTCAAATTGAAACATTGCTACATAAGGTGAAAGATGTTATGGCATAAAACGATTGGCAAAGGGCCGGATTTGGTCTTGTTGCATGGATGGGGGTTTAGTTCTGATATTTTTGAGACGCTAGTAACACGATATCAAAACGACTATCGAATAACCCTAATAGACTTGCCAGGGCACGGCCGTAGTGGTGATGTCGACGGTGGTATTAATGAATGGTGCAACGCCATCATTCCGTTGATACCTGATAATGCCAATGTTCTTGGATCGTCTTTGGGTGGGCTATTGGCCATTAAAATTGCGAGTATTCTTCCTATAAAAAATCTTATCCTTGTCGGCGCATCGCCCAGCTTGGTTAAAAGCAAGCATTGGCAGTATGGTATTTTGGCAGAAACATTTGTGAAATTTGCCAGCGATTTAGAGAATAATTACGCCAAAACACTGCGACGATTCGTCAGCTTACAAACAAAAGACAAAGTTTTAATGCGAAGAATTTATGAGGTCATTGACCAATATCCACCCTCACCCAGTGCACTCACTCAAGGACTTAGTATCCTACTTGGGACTGATTTTCAAGCATTGTTTCGATCCCTCGAAATGCCAAAATATGCAATTTTAGGGGCACTCGATATGCTTGTGCCACGTTCAATAGAACTTTGGTACACAGCCAACGATACACAAACCACTCTAATGCGAACAGGTCACCTACCATTTTTAGAAAAGAGCTTTTCACTACCTAAAAATGTCTAGTTGATAATGGCTTCAGAGCTCTGAGTGCAATCATTGTTTTGGTATAATTTGAAACTTCATTACTTTAAGGGTGTTATATGAGCGCATTGGTTGGTGTTATTATGGGTTCTAAGTCTGATTGGCCGACGATGAAAAACGCCGTTGACATGCTTGAAGCATTCGACGTCCCCTTTGAAGTTAAAGTTATTTCTGCTCACCGAACCCCTGACCTAATGTTCGAATACGCCGAGAGCGCTGAAGAACGAGGTTTGGAAGTGATTATTGCTGGTGCTGGCGGCTCTGCGCATTTACCTGGCATGGTTGCTGCTAAAACGATTGTTCCTGTTTTGGGCGTACCCGTTCAATCTAAAGCCTTAAGTGGCAAAGACTCACTACTTTCCATTGTACAAATGCCCGGTGGCATACCTGTTGGCACACTGGCAATTGGTGATGCTGGTGCGAAAAATGCTGGTATTTTAGCTGCACAAATTGTAGGCAATCATAATCCAGAGATTCGCGCAAAGGTGTTGAAGTTTCGCATGGAGCAAACTCAAGATGTTCTTAACAACCCCAACCCTAAAGACTAGAAACCCTCTGAGTTACTATGATTATTTTCTACGTTATATTTCTTATTGGTAAGAATAACTATCAATTTCAAAAAATGCCTCAAAACCAATACCTTAATCTCTTGCAAAATTTTGTAATAGTTACACAGAGGGTTTCTTAATGAAAATTGGTGTTTTAGGCGCAGGTCAATTAGGCAGAATGCTCGCGATTGCAGCCTACCCACTTGGTCATCAAATGGCATTTACTGCCAATTCTAAAAATGAACCCGCCGTCTTACTTGGTCAAACTTTTCTCAATAACGACAAACAGGACGCAAACGAGCAACTAACCAATGCCTCTGAGGTGATCACCTACGAAAGCGAAAATATCGCCGTAGATATTGTTAAGGAAATAAGTAAAAAAACGCCAGTGTATCCTGGTGCAAAATCGCTCTTTACAACACAACACCGCGGTCGAGAAAAAGCCATTTTTGATAAATTAGGCATTCCATGTGCGCCTTATCAAATGGTCAATTCTCTTGCGGATTTAAAAGAGTCGGTTGAGACTGTTGGTTTGCCAGCCATCCTTAAAACAGCAACCGAAGGCTACGATGGTAAAGGCCAGTTTCTGATTCATACCAAGGATCAAATAGATAAGGCATGGCAAAGCATGAATGGTGTTCAAGCAATTCTAGAGGGTTTTGTTAGCTTCAAACGGGAATTGTCTTTGATAGCTGTTCGCACAATGGATAATAACCATAAATACTATCCCTTAGTAGAGAATACACACCATAACGGTATTTTGCGACTGACGATTGCACCAGCTGAGAACATTAGCGCCAAAGTGCAAGACCAAGCAGAGCATTATATGCAAACACTGCTTGACGAAATGGGGCATGTCGGCGTACTGACGATTGAACTCTTTGAGACAACTGAAGGTCTTATTGTTAATGAGATGGCGCCTAGAGTTCATAATTCGGGTCATTGGAGTATTGAAGGCGCTCGCACTTCTCAATTCGAAAACCACGTTCGAGCCATTACCGGATCGCCATTAGGCGAGACAGATTGTCTACAGCAATACTGTGCAATGATTAATATTATTGGCGAACATGGGCCAGTTGAAAAGGTGCTTGAGCTTCGCAATGCGCATCTTCACTTGTACGGAAAAACCGAGCGTAAAGGACGAAAATTAGGTCACATTACAATCACTGCCAGTACGCTAAACGAATTCAATACAACATTGAATGCGTTAGAAGTATTTATGCCTTAGCAGAAAGACTCTGCTCGAACCGATCAGCCAAAACTCCTTCATAGTCATAGGCCTCTACTTCACTTACTTCAGCGCCTGCTAAAAACTGGCAAACATGAATCATTTCATGACAAAAAGTAATGATAAATTGGCGTTCAGTTAGGCTGGATTCTATTTCAATAAAAAACTTACTATCGCCCTCATAATCCGTCCACGCCATAGCATCTTCAACAGGATGAATGTTGAGATCAATGAGTGGTTTCTGGGTGTTTGGGAATAAATCTTCACAGCAAAAATTGAATAATTGCTGTGAGAGAGTTTTTTGATTTTTACTGCCGCCTTGTATGTAAAGCATGTCAGTAATAGGGCTATTGCCTAAGCAAAGCGCTTTTCAAGATAAGCAATAATGGTGTCAGAATCATAGACCCAAGATGCATCATCCTTGCCTTCAATCTTAAGACAAGGCACTTTAATCTTTCCACCCATAAGCTGCAGCTCTTCTCTGAATTCGCCGGCTTGCGCACTGCGAGTTTCGATCTTAAGATTAAGGCGCTTCATCGCACGACGTGTTTTAATGCAGAACGGGCAGGCATAAAACTGATAAAGTTTTAGCGTTGTTGTCTTTTGATTAACTTCAGCTTGAACGTCATCCGTGCGTTTAAGTCTTGAAGGGCTAAAGATCCAATCAATCAAAATGATTAATCGACCCAAACCTTCTCGTAAGGCTTTAAGCAATAATCTCATAGTTTCGCTTTATATGCAGTTAATGTGTTTTCAAGCAAAGTAGCAATAGTCATTGGACCAACTCCTCCCGGAACAGGTGTAATGCCAGCCGCTTTGTCTTTAATCGCTTCAAAATCAACATCGCCACACAATGTACCGTCATCCAATCTGTTAATACCCACATCGATCACAAATGCGCCGTCTTTAACCCAGTCACCTTTAACAAACTTTGGAATACCCACACCCGCGACAACAATATCTGCTTGTCTAACTTTGGCTGCCACGTCTTTTGTTTTAGAGTTACAAACAGTGACCGTGCCTCGTGCGTTTAACAGTTCCATCGCCATCGGGCGACCAACAATATTTGACGCGCCAATTACCACACAATCCTTACCCATTACATCAACACCCGCTGATGCCAACATAGTCATCACGCCTTGAGGGGTGCAAGGACGCAAGTAAGGTTTGTTTTGCATTAACTTGCCAATATTTTCACTGCAAAAACCATCCACATCTTTCAGCGGAGAAATGCGCTCTAAAACTTTGTTTGAATCAATATGCTTTGGCAATGGCAATTGAACCAAAATACCGTCAATATGTGGATTCTCATTCAGTCGATCCACTTCATTTAGCAATTCTTCTTCAGTAATATTTTCAGATTTTTTAATTTTGTCTGAATAAAAACCAGCTTCAATGCATGCCAATTCTTTATTACGCACGTAAACACGAGAAGCAGGATCTTCTCCAACTAAAATAACAGCCAAGCCTGGCGGGCGATCCAACTTTTTTACTTCTTCAGCAATTTTATTTCTTAAGTCTTTGGCAATTTTTTTGCCATCAATGATGTTATCCATTTTTAAGTTCCTTTATAACTTTATCTAAATCATGTTTTGTGTCAACGCCTATGCCTGTTGGGCCACAAGCTGTAGCGACGTGAATGTCGAAACCTTCGTTCAAAATTGTTAATTGTTCAAGTTTTTCAGCCTCTTCAAGGCGTGAACTATTCAACTGTGCATATTGGCTTAAAAAACCAGCCCGATACGCATAGATACCAATGTGACGATAACAAAGCTCTAAGTCCATTTCTTGCGCGTTTCGAAACGCAGGAATCGGCGATCTTGAGAAGTACATCGCTTTGCCGCGCATATTATATACAACTTTGACGCAATTAGGATCAAAGTAGAGGTCTTCTGACTCTATCTGCTCGCACAATGTAGCCATATCCATACAACTTTCACTAAGATTTTTCGCTACTTGATCAATCACTAAAGGGCTTAACATCGGCTCATCGCCTTGCACATTCACAATAATCTCATCATCTGCAATTCCAAGAATTTCCACAGCCTCAGAAATTCTAGAGGTGCCCGAGGTATGGTTGGTACTTGTCAAACAAACTTCAGCGTCAAAAGTTTTGACAACATCACTAATTCTTTCATCGTCTGTAGCGATGATGACACGCCTCGCACCACTTTGAACTGCATTCAAGTACGTTCGTTCAATTAAGGTTTTACCGTGAATATTTTTGAGTAATTTCCCCGGTAAGCGGCTTGAATCGTACCTAGCAGGAATAATAACAGAAAAATCCATTACGGCTTGGACTGCAACTCCCGAGCTTCTTCAACAAGAAGAATAGGAATACCATCTTGAACAGGGTAAGCCAGCTGGCTTTTTTCACAAATAAGTTCATCGCCCACTTGCACCAACGACCCATTACTTTTTGGGCAAACGAGCATTTTTAATAGAGACTCTTGTATCATAATTTTAACTCCAATTGCTGATAAAAGCCATCGCTTAATTCGGCTACTACCACCAAATACCACATCTGACTTGTTGCAAAAGACCTACATTTTACACAATCCTTAGAAGTCATTAGGATCGGATACTCTTCGTCAAAGCTCAAGTCTTCGGCAGAAAATGAGTGATGGTCGCCAAACGGCTTTTCAATAACATCCACACCTAAGTTTTTTAAAGTGTCAAAAAACCGACTTGGCTTTGCAATGCCTGCAACGCCGTAACAACGAATCTCGTTAAAGTTATCAAGTGATTTTTCCTCGCCTGTGATGATATTAATAAATTGCTTTGGCACCAGATGACTCGAGACCTTAGCGTCATCACCTCCGCCATTATCGATGACAATATCAACGGAGTCCAATCGAGAAGGCAATTCTCTCAGAGGACCTGCAGGAATTAATAAGCCATTGCCCATTCGATCCGTAATATCAATAACGGCTATTTCAATTTTCCTACCCATGGCATAATGTTGCAAGCCATCATCACTGATAATAATATCTGCTAAATCATGCTCGGTTAAATATTGTACTGCCAATGAACGTTTTTGTGCCACCAGCACTACTGCTTTGGTTTCACTTGCAATAAGTGCCGGTTCATCGCCACATTCTTCTGGCTTTGTAGAGTCCGTCACCAATAAAGCGCTTTGACTGTATTTTCCTTTATAACCTCTAGAGACAACACCCACTCGCTTGCCTTGTTTTTCAAAATAACGACAAAGAGCAATAACAATCGGCGTTTTACCACTGCCACCCACGGTAATATTTCCCACTACAATCACCGGGATTTTTGAGTTATAGACTTTTAATACGCCTAATTTATAACTGTAAAACCTTAATCTGCTAATAATAAAAAAGACGGCAGACAAGGGCAACAAAAGCAGGTTTGTTAAGCGTACTTTATTCAAATCAACAATCCTTGATAGGCTGGACATATTCGAAGTTTTTATTACCTTAAATAGAGGAATTATGACAAAATATCGCCACCATGAGTGTTGAATTTCAAATTTCCAATCAATATTTACGATCCAATCGTAAAAAAGGCTTTGTTTCTTTTATTTCAGGCGTTTCGATGATTGGCCTCGTTTTAGCTGTAATGGCGCTAATTACCGTATTATCTGTTATGAATGGCTTTCATGGGGAACTGAGAAACCGTGTTTTAGATGCTATTTCTCATGGCTACATTACTGGCAACAATCAAACACTGTCTAACTGGGAGCAACTCCATACCGCTATTAATGAACAGCCTCATATTGTCGCCTCATCACCATATGTTGAAAAATTCGCCCTAATGACCTCAAGTGGTGCCTCACAAGGTGTTAGCGTTAGAGGTATTATCAGCGAATTAGAGCTTAAAACGTCGAAACTATTAAGCGATCTTAAATACGGCGAACTATCACTCTCAGATGACACAAGATCAGCCTTGATTGGAATAGGACTGGCAAACTCATTGGGTGTTGGTATTGGTCATTCGATAAGCCTCATTGCACCCAGTAAAAATGATATCGGCATGCTGATACCAAAATCAGAGCAGTTTACTATTGTTGGTATATTTAACGCCGGCTTAAATGAATACAACAACGCCCTAGCCTTTATTTACTTAAACCATGCGCAAGCATTATTTAGCATGGATGAGCAAATCTCAGGCATTCGACTAAAAGTCGATGATATTTTTCAAGCAGACAAAATCAGTGCTGAAGTTGTGGCTGAGCTTGGTAAGGAAGACTATATTGCCGTCGACTGGATGCAGCAAAAACGTAACTTTATTCGCGCACTTAATCTGGAAAAACAAATGATTGCCATTGTACTGTCACTCATTATTGCGGTGGCTGCCTTTAATATTGTGTCGATGATGGTAATGGTAGTGACAGACAAAAAGTCTGATATTGCCATCCTCAGAACGATCGGTATGACGCCAAATCGAATTGTAAAAATATTTTTCTACCAAGCAGTCAGTATTGGACTGATTGGTATTTTAATCGGTGTCGTTTTGGGTTTGTTACTGGCAAGCAATATTGAGGGTGTTATTTCAACCATTGAATCGATTTTGGGTTTTCAGTTTTTCCCAACCGATGTTTTTTATATTAACCGCTTTCCGTCCGAAATCAAAATAAACGATGTTATAAATGTTACCGTTGGCGCATTTATACTCGTTCTCATCGCAGCAATCTATCCTGCAAGACGTGCAGGTAAAGTGCAAATATCTGAGGTACTGCGTTATGAGTAATTTAGTAGAGTGCCGTGCACTTGGATTTTCTTACGGCGATGATGCCAGCAAAACACAAGTGCTGAATAATATTGATTTTTCGATGGAATCAGGCGAATCGGTGGCAATTTTAGGTCAGTCGGGTTGTGGCAAATCCACTTTACTCAATTTGATTGCGGGCCTTGATACGCCGACTTCAGGTGAGGTGTTGATCGATAACACCAATCTCTATGCACTGAATGAAAATGCAAAAACAAAGCTCCGAGCCAACACTTTTGGTTTTGTTTATCAGTTCCACCATTTACTTCGTGATTTTAGTGCTCTAGATAATGTCGCCCTGCCTCTGCTTATTAGAGGTGATGATAAGAAGAAAGCCTTGGAAAATACAGAACACCTGCTAAAAAAAATTGGCCTTGAGCATCGCCTACACCACAAACCGAGTGAACTTTCAGGCGGTGAGCGCCAAAGAGTAGCCATTGCTAGAGCGATGATCACTAAGCCAGCGTGTCTTATTGCAGATGAGCCTACTGGCAATCTTGACGCGCATAGCGCCTCAGAGGCGCTATCTTTATTATTAGAACTTAGAGAAGTGGAAAAGTCTTCACTTCTGATTGTAACTCATGATCAAAAGATTGCCAATAAAATGGACAGAATTCTGACGCTAAATAATCAAATCCTTGAATAAATATGAAGCTGAACCAGTTAGAGCTTAGCTATTCCCCTGAACAAGATCGCTTGATTTTGCGTATTGGCACAACCACCGATGAAATCATTCAATTATTTTTTACAAGGCGATTTATCCATGTTTTTTGGCCAGTTTTACAACAAGCAATCGGCACAATGGAAAGTGAATATATTGCTGAAGCAGTTTCAGATAAATCCAAAAATAAGTTATCAGGTACCGGTGCTATCAGTCATGGAAAAGAATCTTTACTGTTGAACGAAGACCTACTAACCGGTGAAGATGTTGTGTTAATCACCAGTTTTGGTCTGAATTACAAGAGTCAGGGAACAACAGAATTTAGCTTTACAGGTATTGACGGGGTTGTTGTGACGCTTAATTTAAATCGAGGGCTTATTGACAGTTTATCCAGCCTTATTGAACAAATTCTCCCAAAAATTGAGTGGGATGTAGAACTTAGCACGCTAGAGATCCAAGCGCCCAATAAGGACGATAGAGTTATTCATTAAAACCTAGAGAAATAGCCTATTTCTGACTTACTCTTTATAGTCTTTTTAAACATCTCTCTCAGCTAAAAAAGCAATTTAAAAGAGTTTTTAAGAGCTTTAAGCCAAGAATTTAATCATGATACCGGCGGCAATGGCAGAGCCAATAACACCAGCAACATTCGGACCCATCGCATGCATTAACAAGAAGTTATGCGGATTGGCTTCAAGACCTACTTTGTTTGACACTCTAGCCGCCATCGGTACAGCTGAAACACCTGCAGAACCAATCAATGGGTTGACTTTATGCTTACTAAACACATTCATCAGCTTTGCCATTAATAGGCCGCACATTGTGCCAATAGCAAACGCCACTAAACCCAAAAGCAAGATGCCCAATGTGTCTAGTTTAAGGAATTGCTCGGCCATCAATTTCGAACCAACAGCCAAACCAAGGAAAATCGTAACAATATTAATCAAGGCATTTTGCGTGGTGTCACTAAGACGATCAACAACGCCCGATTCTTTCATTAGGTTACCGAAGGCAAACATACCCAGTAACGGTGCCGCATCAGGCAACAATAAGGCAACTGTAATCAATAACAACAATGGAAAAACAATTTTTTCTGTTTTTGACACTTCACGCAGTTGCACCATTTCAATTTGACGCTCTTTTTCTGTCGTGAAGAGTCTCATGATTGGCGGCTGAATTAATGGCACAAGCGCCATATAAGAATACGAAGCGACCGCAATTGCACCCAGAAGTTCTGGCGCAAGCATGGTGGCAACATAAATCGAAGTTGGTCCATCAGCACCACCAATAATACCAATGGCAGCGGCTTGTTTAAGGCTGAAATCAAAAACACCAAGAGTGGTTAGTCCTACAGCACCTAATAGAGTCGCAAAAATACCGAATTGCGCAGCAGCGCCCAACAATAAAGTCTTTGGGTTGGCAAGTAAAGGACCAAAATCGGTCAATGCACCCACACCCATAAAAATAATCAATGGGAATGCGCCCGACTCAATTCCTACGGTATAAAACAAATGCAGAATGCCATTGCCTTCCGCTAAACCAGCACCAGGGATATTGCTTAAAAGTGCGCCAAAACCGATTGGCAAAAGAAGTAGTGGCTCAAATTTTTTGACAATAGCTAAGTAAATTAGCAAAATGCCAACTAACATCATTAAGCCTTGACCGGGGGTCATTTGGTATAAACCAGAACCCATCCAAAGTAAATTTAACTGTTCCATAGAACTACGCTAGTGATAACAATGCTTGACCAACAGTGACTGAGTCACCCTCTTTGACACTGACATTAACAACGGTACCAGAGCGCGCCGCTTTAATTTCAGTTTCCATTTTCATGGCCTCTAAAATAACCAAAGTATCACCTTCATTAATCTGTTGATTAGGGCTGACCAATACTTTCCATATATTACCCGACAGTGGTGCGTTCACATCTTCAGCATCTCCGGCTGGAGCTACCGCAGGTGATGCTGCTGCAGGTGCGTTCGATGCTGCTTGAGCGGATGCAGGTTGCATGGAGGTGATATCACCACCTGCAGAAACCTGTACCACATAAGAACTACCTTTAAATGATACTGTGTAAACACCGTCCTCTTTAGTTGATGCAGGCGCATCGCTTGGTGCTTGTGGTACTGGTTCAAAGAAATCAGGGTTGTTGCGATTTTCTAAAAACTTAATGCCCACCTGTGGGAACAAAGCATAAGTTAACAAGTCATCAATTTTATCAACTGCCAATTGGATGCCTTTTTCAGCAACAACTTCATCAAACTGAGATTCAAGAATATCCAACTCTGGCTCGATATTATCGGCTGGACGACAAGTAATCGCTTGCTCTCCGTCAAGAACCTTGGCCTGTAATTCAGCATTCACTGGGGCAGGTGATGCACCATATTCACCTTTTAAGATACCCATGGACTCTTTGGTAATTGTTTTGTAACGCTCACCAGTTAAGATATTTAAAACAGCCTGCGTGCCAACAATTTGAGAAGTTGGTGTCACCAATGGAATAAAACCAAGATCTTCACGTACACGTGGAATTTCAAGCAACACTTCGTCCATTTTATCAATGGCATTTTGCTCTTTTAGCTGACTTTCCATGTTGGTTAACATGCCACCAGGCACTTGCGAAAGAAGGATACGAGAATCGACACCCTTAAGGGAGCCTTCGAATTTCGCATACTTAGCACGCACCGGCCTAAAGTAAGCATCAATCTCTTCTAATTTCTCCATATCTAGCCCCGTTTTACGCGGACCGTGATCTAGAATTGAAACCACAGAGTTTGTTGCCGAGTGACCATAAGTCATACTCATTGAGCCAATTGCTGTATCGACACGATCAATACCTGCTTCGATTGATTTCAAAATAGTGGCCGTTGAAAGACCTGTTGTTGCGTGAGCGTGAAGTTGGATTGGAATATCAATCGCAGCTTTTAATTTAGTAACAAGATCAAAAGCAACGTAAGGCTGCAGAAGACCTGCCATATCCTTAATACATAGCGAGTCAGCACCCATATCTTCAATTTTCTTCGCCATGTCAATCCACAACTCAGTCGTATGAACTGGACTAACTGTATATGAAATAGTGCCTTGAGCGTGCTGACCTACTTTTTTCGTTTGGTCGATAGCTGTTTCCAAGTTGCGCATATCATTCATCGCATCAAAAATACGGAAAACGCCAACGCCGTTATCAGCACAACGATCAATAAATTTGCGCACGACATCATCGCCATAATGACGATAACCTAATAAATTTTGACCTCTGAGCAACATTTGCTGAGGCGTATTAGGCATTACTTTTTTAATCTCTCTGATTCTATCCCAAGGATCTTCACCTAAGTAACGGATGCAAGAATCAAAAGTCGCGCCACCCCAAGATTCCATTGACCAATAACCGATCTTATCTAATTTATCAGCAATTGGCAGCATGTCATCAATTCTCATGCGCGTTGCAAAAAGGGACTGGTGCGCATCTCTAAGGACAAGCTCCGTTATTCCTACCGGTTGAGTATTTACTTTTGATGGCATAAATTAAGCTCCAGTGTGTATTTTGATGGCTCTCTCGATGATCGATCTAGCTTCTTCATCAATCATATTAGCCGGTTGAATGTTTACTACTCCAGCTAGATTAGGCTGAATTTTTTGGATAAGTGCAGACATCATGCTGGTTAAAACAACCATTAACATTAAAAACGAAAAAACAAATCCCATACCAAAAAAGGTCAAGATCATTGCTTCTGCTAACAGATTGTCCATTCTTTTCTCTCCAAAAAAAATATGGTACCGCTGGACGGACTTGAACCGTCACTCCCGTAAAGGAATCGGATTTTGAATCCGACGTGTCTACCAATTCCACCACAGCGGCAAAAGTTAAGCCTATTTGTGCCTAAATGTAATTCTACCTTTAGTTAAGTCATACGGGGTCATTTCAACAGTCACTTTATCACCCGGCAAAATGCGAATATAATGCTTGCGAATTTTACCCGAGATGTGAGCCAGAACGCTGTGCCCATTTTCCAACTCAACAGTAAAAGTTGTATTTGGCAGCTTTTCTTTAACCACTCCCTCTAATTCAATGTAATCACTTTTTGACATACGTTGTTATATTTCACTATTCACAAAAAACCAGGGGCGATTATACATTACTAGTTAATTATCATCGTAATTAGTTAATTCACCATTTGAAAGTCTCTACTATAAAAAATCAAGCCAAGATCAGCAATAGGTACCAGCTCCTGTATTAATTAAGACTAACAGCTTGCTTGATAAATGCCTGAATATAATCAATATCTTGATCATCAGTGCGCAGACCAAGATATATGCTTTTGCTGATGCCTGTTTTACCCAGGCGTACCGCTTGAACAGCCAACTTGTCGGAGTATTCTTTTACAAGCCAGAGTGGTAGTGCAGCTACACCACGGCCAGCAGCAACAAGTTGCAGCATGATGTCGGTTGCCTCGATACTTTTATGCTTTTTTGGTCTACAGTGTGCTGGATTTAAGAATTGATTGTATATATCCAATCGTTCGATATCGACAGGATAGCTATAGAGAACCTCCCCAGCAAGATCTTCTGGTTCAACTTGCATTTTTTTAGCCAAAGGGTGTTGTTTACTAACAACCAGCACCTGTTCATAATCAAGTGCTGGCTGAAATGTTAGCCCCACTTGATGAATTGGATCTGGTGTGACTAAAACGTCGATATCGTAATTTAGAAGTGCCTTCATACCGCCAAATTGAAATTGTTGCTTTACATCAATATCCACTTCAGGGTAGCACTCAATAAAGGGCGTTACAACTTTTAATAACCATTGATAGCAAGGATGGCATTCCATGCCAATACGAATGACGCCCTTTTCTCCTTTGGCAAAACGATCAATCACTTGGTCAGCAAATTCTAACTGTGGCAGGAGGCGATTCGCCACAGATAACAAATAACTTCCCGCCTGTGTTAGGCGTATAGAGCGGCCTTCTTTATTCCACAACTTGACAGCCGAGCGTTGTTCAAGTTTTTTTATAGCATGAGTTAAGGCGGACTGGGTTAAATGCAAACTTTCAGCCGCCGCTGTTAGAGAACCATTGCGCTCAATTTCGCGCAAAATTGAGAGATGGGAGCGTTCAATCATAAGTATAAATTATGAATAATATTAATAGATTAATGAAATAATACCATTTTAATTCATTAAATGTTCTCATTATAATAATCTCTTAATTGAAAATAACTGAAATAAAAATGGTTGAGCTATCCAGTGCAAGCCAAAAAATACCAGAGAGCATTCAAAATTATGAATATTAGTTATGAGTTTTTCCCCACCAGAACAGAACAAGGTAAATATAATTTACTATCAACGCTTGCAAAATTAGATGGCACAAACCCAGATTTTTATTCAGTTACTTTTGGTGCACTTGGTTCAGCTCAAGACGCTACTTTTGCCACAATCAACCAACTAAGTGCTGCAACTTCTGTACCTATTGCGCCACACTTGACTTGTGTTGGTTCGGATAAAGTTCAAATAACAAAGCTGCTTGATGAGTATATTCGTCTTGGGGTCAGTCGTGTGGTCGTTCTTAGGGGTGACATCCCACCCGCTATCCGAGATATCGGTGAATTCCATTATGCTAGTGAATTGGTTGAATTTATCAAAAACAAATACGATAATCGCTTTACTATTGATGTTGCCGCTTACCCAGAAAAACACCCTCAATCAAAAACAGTGGCTACAGATATTGAGTATTTTGTCAGCAAAGTTAAAGCTGGCGCTGACAGTGCTATCACTCAATATTTTTATAATATTGACGCATATTTTCGCTTTGTTGACGAAGCGCAACAACTCGGTGCCGACATTAATATCGTACCGGGTATTATGCCAATTACTAACTATGAACAATTAGCACGCTTTTCTAAAATCTGTGATGCCGATATTCCAAAATGGATCCTTAATCGACTGGAAATGTATAAGGATGACATCAATAGTCTTAGAGCTTTTGGTTTGGATGTTGTTAGTGAACTGTGTAACCAAATGAGAGGCAGAGGCGTTAATGACTTTCACTTCTATACGATGAATAGAAGTGAACCGGCACTTTCAATTGTAAATAATATTACATAAATCTTTGTTATGCACTTATCTTTCTTTGGTTGCCGCCTATGGATTCTTTTAACGCTTGTATGCCATCGTAAGGACTCAAATCAAATACTTCAAGAAAGACTTGAACCATAGAAATGCGCAAAAAAAAAACCGCTTGATTTAGCGGAGAGAGAAAAATTATTGGAGAAGTTCTTAGTGAAAAACGCGTTTAGAATGCACCCAGCCCTGTAGCTTTTGCAAATCTTGTTGTTTTGTAGGTTGTGATGCCTTCTCTAATTCTGTCAAACGATCGTTCAACTCATCAAAGACTAAGGTGTAATGTTTGTTTTTTTGTGTCTCTTGATAGAGCTTCGATTTTAATGTCGCAATAACTGAGACAAAGTCTTTATCATTACTAGCACATGGACTTTGTTCAACTTCGAGCACATCGACAAGAGAATTTTTCATACGATTTAGGTGATATTCTAGCTCTGAATACGAGTTCTTAAAAGCCAAATTGCTAGGATTAGACGGTATCACTTGGGTGGGAATATTAAGCGCTTGCAACGAACCACTACTGGCACGCTGTTGAATAGTAAAGCCACTTACTCCTAAAAGGCGGGCCACCCATGAGATACCAAATCTAATCATTTTAACCAACTCTCCTTGGGGACGACACAATACCAAAAGACACGGTAGTTGTCAAACAAAAACACAACTTTTTAGCTAATTTTACCACTTAATAGTTCATTAAGAATTTCTTTGTCCCCAAGGCCTGGAGCAATATGAACTTTTTCAAACCCCAAAGACTGTGCAAAAGTTTTTATCCTCTCACTAATGACAACAAGTGGGTATTGTTTGAGTCGATCAAGGTGATTTGGATTAATGGACTCAACAAGAGAGAGAGTGTTTGACAAAGTTTGATTGCTGTTGGCTAAAACAATACAATTATCACCTTTCATAAAGCGATCAATGGATTGTTGGTGAAGCTCGGTTACACTCAACACTCTTCGCTCATATACTTCAAGGTAATCCACTTGATTGGAAGACTCTAATTCATTTTTCAACGTTTCTACTCCACCCTGCCCTCTAACAATTAAGACTCTTTTATTCACAATTAATCGACATTCGTTTAAAGCTAATAAAGCCTCACTAGAGGTATTTTTTTTTGGGTATGCGTCCACCTTTACGCCAACGCCCACTAATTTATCAGCTGTTGTTGGGCCTATAGCAAATATTTTTTGATTTTTTGCCAACAGTTGAGGCAAGTACTCATGTGAATAAATAACAGCATTCACACTAATAAAAATGATGACGTCATAGGATTCA
>CAWVVS010000017.1:0-16968 GCA_963933655.1 uncultured Candidatus Thioglobus sp.
CCAAATGATAATTCATTGTCTCTCAACAAACCTTGCCATTGTGAAAATATATCAGTATGCTTGATTTGCTTAGTGTTGCCAACATCTTTATCAACGACATCTGACAAGCCAATTGTTAGTTTGGCATTGTCTAAAGATAACTCATTAACAAAGGTAAGAGTGTTTAGCTTATATTTGTCGCCTCGACGTTGTGTATTCTGACGCATAAAATCCAAGCGTGTATTAAGATTGTCGCTAAAATGGTGAGTGGTTTCAATGTTAAATTGAGTCAGATTATTATCTGGTTTTGGCGTGCCCCAAGAGTCATCATACTCAATGGTTGCATCCGTTTTTAAGACGTTCAGTTTCACATGGGTTTTATCAGAAATTACTGTCCCCATATTTATGCTGCTCGATGTTCTATCAATAGGGTCTAAATCACCATTTCCTGTGGCGTCAATACCATCAGTATGATAATCACTCATAGATAAATTAAGATAGCTTTCTTGGCTCTTAAAACGAGATGCTAAACTTATTTTTTTACTATTGTGGGTGCCGTATGATAATTTCATTCGACTCTGTTTGGCATGTGTCGATTTGCTGTTAGTAAATACATGAATAACACCACCAATAGCACCTGGACCATAAAGTGATGAAAAAGGGCCTTTGGTTATTTCAATACGTTCAATTTGGTCAAGTGGCACAACATCAAGATTGGGTTGGGTTCCAGTAATAGAAACCACACTACCATCTACCAACAACAAGGTGTGGCTCGACTCGTTTCCTCTTATACGCAGTGATGTAAGATTTCCCTGGCCTCCTTCAAATGAGAACGAAGGTATGGTTGCAAGTAACTCAGTAAAAGTGTTTACACCCGTTTGCTGAATTTCACCTTTGCTTAATTTAATGGTGGATGCAATGGAGCCGATAACTGGACTTTCAGTTCTGTATTCCGTATTAAGATAAATAGGAATCGGACCAAGCAACGCATTGGCAACAGTGGTAAAAATTATTGTTGAAGTTAAAACAGCCCAGGTAAATTTATTTATGTTCATGAGAACTCCATTTAGTAGTAAATGGTCATGAGAGGCGTCTGTACATTGGTACTTTACCATAACTCACTACCCATCGCAGTTGTCAAAAAAATGTTTGAATTTGTTTCGGACTTATCTAATAAAAGAAATACCGTTGCGAGGGCAGTGTTGGATTTTAACCAACTTCCAGAGATTCAAAAGCAGGATAATTATACTGTTTATAACCATCTGCATAGGTTGAATAAAATCGATTGTATCCACAAGGAAACGCAATACTCAGAGTGTAAAAGGCACTCTTAGGTAAAATAATGTTTTCTATGTTTTAATAAATATTCGGTCATGAGCCAGATTTTCAACTTTAGTGCCGGTCCCTCAACTCTGCCCATTCCGGTCATAAATAAAATTCAGAGTGATTTGCTCGAATTTGGTAATGCAAAAGCCTCTGCGATTGAAATCTCCCACAGAGGGGTCGATTTTATGGCGTTGGCGAAAAAAGCTGAACAAGATCTTAGAGACTTAATGGCAATTCCTGATAATTACAAAGTTTTGTTTTTACAAGGTGGCGCTACTCAGCAGTTCTCTATGGTGCCAATTAACTTGTTGAGCAGTAAGAAAATAGCAAATTACGCCCATACTGGACATTGGTCCGACAAAGCCATTACAGAAGGCGCTCGCTATTGTGATGTCAATATTTGCACTAGTAGTAGCGGCAATGGCTTTACTGACATTCAGGATTTTGCCGATTGGAATATTGATGAAAATGCTGCTTATTTGCACTACACACCCAACGAGACCATTGCCGGTCTTGAGTTTGACTATGTGCCCGAAGTGAATATGCCGGTGGTTGCTGACATGTCATCTTCGATTCTTTCTCGACCAATAGATGTGTCAAAATTTGGCATCATTTACGCTGGAGCACAGAAGAATATCGGTGCTGCGGGCTTGACTGTAGTTATTGTTAGAGATGATTTAATTGGCAAAGCAATGGACAACCAGCCCATTATGTTTGACTATGCATCACAAGCCTATAACGACTCTATGTACAATACACCGTGTACGTTTGCCTGGTATGCAGCAGCACTGGTTTTTGAATGGTTGAAAGAATTGGGTGGTATTGAGGCAATTGCCAAGCAAAACGAACAAAAAGCTCAGTTATTGTATCTAGCCATTGATCAATCTGATTTTTATTCAAATAATATTGCGCCACGTTATCGTTCTTGGATGAACGTTCCATTTTTCCTTGCTGATGCCAAGCTTGATGCTCAGTTTATTAGCTCTGCATTTGATGCGGGTTTGTTAGCGTTAAAAGGTCACAAAGCTGTTGGTGGTATGCGCGCTAGCATCTATAATGCTATGGAACTTAATGGCGTTGAGGCATTAGTAACCTTTATGAAAGAATTTGAAAAAACGCAATCTTAAAGAATACACATAAGCCGCCCAAATCTAATAAAATTCACAACTAACATGAAAGAACAAAATTTAAAAAATTTAAGAATGAAGATTGATGCCCTGGATGAACAAATTCAGGCGCTTATTTCAACACGCGCTGATTTAGCTGCGGAAGTTGCCAAGGTTAAAAAAGAAACCAACACGCAAAGTGTATTTTATCGCCCCGAAAGAGAGGCACAAGTATTGTCTCGTGTCATTAGCCGCAACAAAAGCCTACTTAAGGATAAGGATGTAGGGCATATTTTTCGTGAAATCATGTCTGCCTGTCTTGCACTTGAACAACCTTTAAAGATTGCATTTTTAGGCCCTGAGGGAACCTTTACCCAAGAAGCTGCACTCAAGCACTTTGGTCACGCTGTTTCTACACTTGATTGTGGCAACATTGACGAAATTTTTCATCAAGTTGAAACGGATAATGCACACTATGGTGTTGTACCGATTGAAAACTCATCGAATGGTGTGATTGGCGCTACGTTGGATTTGCTTTACAGTCACGATTTACACATTTGCGGTGAAGTTGAAATAGCGATTTCTCATCAGTTAATGATGCAAAACCAGGCGCAAGAAATTAAAATAATTTACGCTCATCAACAAGCGCTGGATCAATGTCGTCGCTGGTTGGCTAATCACCATCCCGGGGCTGAGTTACGCTCGGTTGCTTCAAACGCATTAGCTGCACGTATGGTTAAGGACGAGCCCAATGCAGCGGCAATTGCTTCAGAAGCGGCACTTGGCCTATATGGCTTACAGCGCGTAGCAAAAAATATTGAGGATAAAGCTGGCAACGTCACGCGTTTTGTTACGATTGGCAAGGATTCTGTGCCTGCTGGTGGAAAAGATAAAACTTCATTGCTCGTTGTTACAAAACATGAATCTGGCGCACTATTCGATTTACTTGAACCGTTTAAAAAACACGATATTAATATGCTTCAATTGGCAAGGCACCCAATTCCTGGCGTGAAGTGGGAATACTTGTTTTTCATTGATGTAGAAGGTCACCAAAGTGATCCTAACGTTCAATCTGCTTTAAAAGAGGTTGAGGCACATGTCTCGAAACTTAATATCCTTGGCTCCTATCCAATAGCAATATTATGAACGTCTGCAAATCCATTCATAGCTTGAGGCCATATCAAGCGGGCAAACCCATCGAAGAACTGAAGCGTGAACTTGGTCTTGAATCGGTTATTAAGCTGGCTTCGAATGAAAACCCCTTGGGTGCCAGTGCAAAAGTTATTGAGACAATTAAAGAATCTCTTACTGAGGTTTATCGTTATCCAGACGGCAATGGCTTCAACCTCAAAAGCGCACTTAGCGACCATCTTGGTGTTTCGATCGATTTTCTTACACTTGGAAATGGCTCTAACGAAGTGCTTGAGATGATTGCTAGAGTTTTTGTCTCTGAGGCTTCCGATGAGGTTATTTATTCGCAGTTTGCTTTTCCTGTTTACGCCTTGGTCACACAAGCACTGGGCGCAACAGCAATAGTTACACCGGCAAAGAATTTTGGTCATGATTTAGACGCGATGTTGTCTAAGATCACTGACAATACAAAATTAATTTTTTTAGCTAACCCAAATAACCCGACAGGTACTTTGCTTTCTAACGACGACCTATACAACTTCTTGGAGAGTGTTCCTGAAACCATTCCAATAGTTTTAGATCAAGCCTATATTGAATATTTAAATGCCGATGACCTTGCAATTGGTTGGCTTGAAAGATTTACTAATTTAATTATCACTCGCACCTTTTCCAAGGCCTATGGTCTTGCAGGTCTTAGAGTTGGTTATGCGATTTCAAGCCCTGAAATTGCCGATTATATCAATCGAGTACGAGAGCCATTTAACGTTAATCACATCGCTCAAAGTGCTGCTATAGCAGCTTTATCGGATGACAAATACTTACAAACATCAATTAAAGTTAATAGAGCTGGAGTTAAACAGCTTGAAGATGGTTTTGCAAAACTTGGCCTTAAATTCATCGCCTCTTCAGCAAATTTTGTTGCTGTTGAAGTTGTCAATTCAAACGACACTTTTGAAAAACTACTAAGAGAAGGTGTGATTGTTCGTCCTGTCGAAATGCCTAATTACTTAAGAGTTTCAGTGGGTACTGAAGATGAAAATACCCGCCTTCTTGAAGCTCTCGAAACAGCATTATGATGAATAAAGTTTGTATTATTGGAGTTGGTTTGATTGGTGGCTCTTTAGCCAAAGCAATGATTCGCACGAAACAAGCTACACATGTTGTGGGTTTTGGTCGAGACGCTCAGAAACTACAAACAGCGCAAAATAACAACGTTATTACTGATTTCTCCACCGACATAAAGGATGCGCTTAATGGTGCAAATATGGTTGTTATCGCAACACCTGTTGGTAGTTTTGAAGCTATTCTTAAAAGCATAAAGCCATATGTTAATGCGTCAACCATTATTACTGATGTTGGAAGTACAAAGAGCAGTGTTATTAAAGTTGCAGAATCGGTTTTTGGTTCACTACCTAGTCATTTTGTGCCGGCACACCCTATTGCAGGCAAAGAAAAAAGTGGCTTTGAGGCTAGTGACGACAAGCTGTTTGTCGATAGAAAAGTAATCATTACACCAACTGAAACAAGTTCACCTGAAGCGATTGATGCGGTACAAAATGTTTGGCAAGCTGTTGGGGCGACTGTTGACATGATGAGTGCTGATTCGCACGACGAACTACTAGGTATGACTTCTCATCTTCCACACATGCTAGCCTTTTCGATTATGAATTATTTAATCTCTCAAAATCCGAGCGCTAGTTTGTATGCGGCTGGTGGATTTAGAGATTTTTCTCGCATTGCTTCTGGCGATCCGATTATGTGGCGTGATGTTTGTCTTAATAATAAAGAAGCTATTATTAAACACATCAAGGGCTATAGAGACACATTAGACAATTTGATTGATGTGATAGAGGCTGAAAATACAACAGAGATAGAAGTTTTATTTCGGAATGCTAAAAGCACTCGTGATCAATGGCTAGTCTAAAAGAGGGCTTTAAAAGAAAAGTATGAGCAGTTTTGTAGTATCACACGCACAATCATTAAAGGGTGTAATTAAAGTTCCTGGCGATAAGTCAATTTCGCATCGCTCTATCATGCTTGGCTCAATTGCCAATGGCGTGACTCAAGTTAGTGGTTTCTTAGAGGGTGAAGATGCGTTGTCTACCCTTAAAGCATTTCAGGACATGGGTGTTAAAATCGAGCGAAAAGGCTCAAATGTTACGATTCATGGTGTCGGCATGCATGGACTTAGAGCGCCTCTAAGTGCGCTAGACTTGGGCAATTCTGGCACATCCATGAGATTGATGTCAGGCTTACTCAGTGCGCAAAGTTTTGATAGTGAACTGCATGGCGATGAATCACTTTCTAAAAGACCGATGAGCAGGGTGATAGAGCCACTTAGCATTATGGGTGCAGAAATTGCCTCTCAAGACGGAAAGCCACCGCTCGTTATTAAAGGCGGTCATCAGCTGAATGCTGTTGAATACGTTTTACCTGTCGCATCGGCACAAATTAAATCTTGCCTTTTATTGGCGGGGCTTTATGCTGAAGGCACTACGTCAGTCACCGAAGGTGGTATTACTCGAGATCATACCGAGCGAATGCTTAGAGGTTTTGGCTACCACGTTAAAAGCAATAATGGATGCATCTCTCTAACCGGTGGCGGCGAACTCACAGCTTGTAATATTGAAGTGCCAAGTGACATTTCATCCGCAGCATTTTTTATGGTGGCGGGCTGTATCGCTCAAGATTCTGATATTACGCTTGAAGCCGTCAATATCAACCCTACTCGTACAGGTGTGATTGACATTCTAAAATTAATGGGTGGTAACATTGTGCTTAGTAACGAGTGTGTATCTGGCGGTGAATTGGTGGCTGATATTCACGTTAAATCATCAAATTTAAAAGGTATAAATATTCCAAAAGAGTTAGTACCTCTTGCTATTGATGAGTTTCCATCTTTATTTATTGCCGCCAGTTGTGCCACGGGTGAAACTGTTTTAACCGGTGCGAAAGAACTGCGTGTTAAAGAATCGGACCGCATCCAAGTGATGGCTGACGGGCTTGATATTTTAGGCATTGAAAATGAAGTACTGGAAGACGGAATCCGAATTCAAGGCGGTCAATTTTCTAAACCAAAATCTGTGATTCATTCGCACCATGACCACCGTATTTCGATGTCTTTTGCAATTGCTTCGCTCAGATGTCAGCATGAAATTCAAATTGAAGGGGTTGACAATGTGCAAACCTCCTTTCCAAATTTTGTCGAATTATCAAATAAAATTGGTTTGAATATTCGCGAGGTTGTTTGATCCAATCTCTGAATGTTAAGTCCATTAATAAAACACTATAACAAGCACTTTATAATACAACTTTTATATAAAAAGAGAAATCAATATGACAATTGAAAAAGCCACACCTTTTTTTGCTTGGGATGTTTTAACCTGGCTCTTCTTAGCAATGGTATTGGCTGTTATTATTGTTTTATTTGACTTGGTTTTTCTCGCCAAAAATCGAGCAACAAATGATAACCAGCCCACACAGAAAAAGTCTGCTTTGGCTCGATTTTTCTATTTTGTATGCTTTTTAAAATTTTCAAAATTAGAAACCTACGCTCACCGACCTATTGTGGTCCGATGGTCCATTGAGCTTTTCCCAGTACTTTTGTTGGTATTGGTTTTTCGTGGCTTTGTTTTTGAGCCATTCCGAGTCCCATCAAATTCAATGATGCCAACACTACTTACTGGTGACTTTATTTTAGTAAACAAGTTTGACTACGGCCTTAGATTGCCCATATTAAATTATAAAATACTCGAATTCTCTAAACCAGAAAGAGGGGATATTGTCGTTTTCAGATACCCTAATTATGAGAAAAATTCTGCCTATACTGGCGCTGATTTTATTAAACGGGTTATCGCATTGCCTGGAGACACGTTAACTTACAACAAAGATCAGCTTTTGATTAATGACCAAGTCATCGACTATGAAAAAATAGGCAGTTACAAAGGTGTTGATTCTGGAAAATCGATGAGTGGCTATCGGCATGTAAAGGAGCTTATTAAAGGTGGTGAGCATGATGTATTGCTTCATCCTTTAGGACATTCTCCAAAACTTTCTCAAACAACTGTTCCCGAGGGTCATTATTTTGTTATGGGAGATAACAGGGCGCACAGTAGTGACTCAAGAATTTGGGGGTTTGTACCAGAGGATTACATCCTTGGCAGGGCAGTAGGCGTTTGGATGCACTGGGATTTCAATTACAACACCATGCAATTCTCAAGAATTGGCGGCCTAAATTAGTCGCCAATCTTTTTGAAGATATTGTTTAACGACTCTTTGGAGTCAAAATGAATAATAATTTTTCCTGAATCACCCTTGCTTGGCTTGATTTCGGTTTTTGAGTTGAGCCTCTTAGAAATGGATTTTGTCATTTCTAACCACTGAGGACTGATTTTTTTATCACTTTTTTGGCTTGGATTAAGCGCTTGTCTCACAAGCACCTCCGTTTGCCTAACGGAAAGCTCTCTCTCGATAACCTCTTGTGCCATCTTGGTTTGAAGGTCATTAGGCAGTGGCAGCAATGTACGTGCGTGACCCATTTCAATTTCACCATTTTCTAACAATCTTTTAACGCCTTCGTTTAAATTTAATAATCGCAGCAAATTACTAACCGCTGAACGAGAGCGCCCCACAATTTGGGATATTTGTTCGTGCGTCATTTGAAATTCACGAATTAATCTTGCAAATGCCTTGGCTTCTTCTATGGGTGTTAAAGCCTCTCTTTGAATGTTTTCAATGATTGCGATTGCTAGAGCAACTTGATCGCTAATGTCTCTAATAACTACAGGAACAAAATCAAGATCAGCTTTCTGAGCTGCGCGCCAACGTCTCTCACCCGACACAATTTCATATTGATCATTGTCTATCTTTCTAACAACAAGGGGTTGAATAATTCCCTGAGAGGCAATGGACTGAACTAGCTCATCTAATTTATCGGGATTCATTATGTTTCGAGGCTGAAACTGCCCGGGCTGTAATTTATCAATTGGCATTTGTACCAGCGAGCCAACGCTATCGGCATCATTTGGCTTATCAAATGATTGACCTAATAGGATATCTAGACCTCTTCCGAGTTTGGATTTATTAGCCATAGTGGTTACTGAGTTCTTTGTATTATTTCGTCTGCTAGCGCAAGGTGGGCAACAGCCCCCTTTGAGTTAGAATCATAGTCAATAATTGATTGACCAAATCCTGGCGCTTCGGCCAATTTTACATTTCTAGGAATGATGGTCTTCAACAGTTTGTCTGAAAAATGTTGGGAAAGTTGAAGAGAAACTTCATTTGATAAATTATTTCGAGTGTCGTAAAGAGTTCTTAAAATACCAAAGATATCAAGTTTTGGATTCGTGGTCGTTTTGATTTTATTAATCGTTTCGAGAAGAGAGCTCAAGCCTTCAAGAGCATAATATTCACATTGCATCGGGATCAATATGCCATCGCTTGCTGTAAACGCGTTAATCGTCAACATATTAAGTGAAGGTGGGCAATCGATGATGATGAAATCGTAGTCATTCAAAGCTGAGTTAAGCAGTTCTTTTAATTTACTTTCATTGTCATGACCATTGAGCAGCGCAACTTCAGCTGCAACTAAATTAGTGTTTGAGCCTATAAGATCAATTAAAACAGATTCTGGGCTGATAATGGCATCGCTTAAGCGACACTCCTCCAATAGAAGTTCACAAATACTAAATTTCAAATCGTATTTATTCTCCCCACAGCCCATTGTGGCATTACCCTGGGGATCTAAATCAATTAATAGGACTCGCTTACCCAAGAAGCCAAGAGAAGCACTCAAGTTAACAGCAGTTGTTGTTTTACCAACACCGCCTTTTTGATTAGCAATGGCTAAAACTTTTGCCATTATTTGTCGTTTACAATTGTTAAGGCTTTTAATAAATTCATTGCTTCATGCACAAAGTAGTCTTTTTTAAGAAAGGAAATAATTTCTTTGTCTTGATTTTCTTTTATTTCATCTTGAGTTTGAATAATTTCCTCTTCGGTTAAAAGACTTGGATCTTCAACCGATAAATGACCTTTTAAATCTTTTTCAAGTGAACCCACATCCACAGTTTCTTCAGGATCATACAGGGTAATATTTTCAAGCAAAATATCCGGTGTAATGCCTTTAGCTTGAATGGACCTACCCGATGGTGTGTAATAACGTGCTGTGGTTAATTTAAGACCATAGCCATCTTGCAAATCAATTATTGATTGAACAGAGCCCTTACCAAAAGAAGTTGCACCCATAATAATGCCACGATTGTGATCTTGTAGAGCGCCTGCAACAATTTCAGAGGCAGAAGCTGAGCCCTCATTCATTAAGACGACAATAGGGGCACCATTGATAATATCACCCGGTTCAGTTGGGAAATGGATATTGGCACTTTTAATCCTACCCTTTGTGTAAACGACAGTTCCCTCTGTATCAATGAATAAATTTGAAATATCAATTGCCGAGAGCAGTGCTCCTCCTGGGTTATTTCTTAAATCAAGAATTAATGAACCAATATCGGCACCATTTTGCTCAGTTAATTTCGCCATCACTTCTTTCAGTAATTTTGCACTTTGGACCTGAAAATCTGAAACTCTAATATAAGCAATGTCTTTATCAAGTAAAAAACCTTTAACAGAGGTAATGGTAATAATTTCCCGAGTTATTTCAAGGACAAACGGCGCTTTATCAGCTCGAATAATTGTAAGATTTACTTTTGTTCCAGGTTTTCCTCGCATCAATTTGACAGCATCTTCAAGATTAATATCCCGAACACGTTGAGCATCAATTTTTAAGATAACGTCCCCAGCTTGAAGCCCTGCTCGATAAGCAGGTGTGTCATCTATTGGTGAGATTATTTGAATCAAATCACCTTGAGTTGTAATAACAATTCCTAGACCACCAAATTGCCCCATTGTGCTTTCAATTAAGTTAACCTGTTCTTTTGGTTTTAGATAGCTTGAATGAGGGTCCAAGCCATCGACCAACCCCTGGATAGCATTTTTAAACATTGTTTTATCATCTATCTCTTCAACATAAAGTTGTTTGATTTGTGTGTAAATAACGGTGAAGGCATTTAACTCATCAAAAAAATCGGGAGAATTAAGAGGATTGTAATCTTCTTCGGCTAAGCTAACTTTGGAAGTGGTTGAAAGCAAGAAAAATGCGAGGATAAAAGGAACTCGAAACAAGGTTTTAAATAATGTCATAATAAAATATTAATGTGGGGTCTGTGCAAAAAAAAGGTAAGATTTCGTCCAAGCGCTCCATTGTACTTTGTTTTTCTTTTGATATTATTCTCAATCTAAAGACCGTATTAAATGCCTCTAGGTGGCGGTATTAATTAAAATATAATACTTTAATGCACAAAGATTTTTCGCATGGTATTTATTAATTTGCCAAGCATGAAAACATCCATTGCGTTAAATATTGTTTATCGATTAACTGCGTCCGTAGCTCAGCTGGATAGAGTGTTGGCCTCCGAAGCCAAATGTCGGGTGTTCGAATCACCTCGGGCGCACCATACTTTTGTATATAAATCAAAGGCTTAATAAGTAATAAAAAAATATATTACCCCCTCCAGAAGGTAGTAAAAAAGAAGCATTTCCCTGCAAACACCTGTATGGAGCAGGGTAGTCAGAGGATTAAATCTTACCGCACCGATCAGTATTTATAGAAAACCCAAATGGACATGACTTAAGCCTTATCTTGTGAAAAATATAATATCACAGCTTACTCATAAAAGAGTTTTAAGTGTCGCCATTCCAATCGTTCTATCGAATTCAACCATCCCAATATTGGGAGCAGTTGATACAGCTGTCGTTGGACAATTGGGTGAAGCTGTACCAATTGGCGCTGTTGGAATTGGTGCGATCATTATTACTGCAATATATTGGTTGTTTGGTTTTTTGAGAATGGGAACTACCGGTCTTACCGCACAGGCCATTGGCGCTGGAGATAAATCTGAAACTTCAGCACTATTGGTCAGGGCGCTGATTATAGGCTTTGGTTCAGGTTTATTTTTTATAGCAGTTCAGATGCCATTATTCTGGGGAGCCCTTCAATTAGCTCCAGCATCATTAGAGGTAGAAGGACTGGCTCAACAATACCTACACATTAGAGTTTATAGTGCACCTGCTGCAATCGCTCTTTTTGGCATATCTGGCTGGCTCATTGCCAAGGAGAAGACTCGCGCTCTTTTATGGCTCCAGCTATGGATAAATGGTATAAATATTTGCCTAGATTTATTCTTCGTTCTTCAACTTGGATGGGGTGTAGAAGGGGTCGCTATTGCAACACTAATCGCTGAATGGTCTGGTCTTGCATTTGGATTATGGATTGCCCGTGAAGGCTTTAATAAAGGTTACTGGAAAAACTGGATTCAGATATTTGATCGTTCTCGCCTATTAAGAATGGCCAAGGTAAATAGTGATATTATGATTAGATCAATTTTGCTTGAAATTGGTTTTGTCAGCTTCTTGTTTTTAGGGTCTAGTTTTGATGATGCAACTTTGGCTGCAAACCAGGTATTGATACAATTTTTAAATATTACAGCCTACACACTTGATGGTTTTGCTTTTGCTGCAGAAGCCTTAGTTGGTCAAGCATTGGGAGCTAAAAATAGAGCTCTATTCCGTCAATCAGCAATTATGACAAGTCAGTGGGGTGTTGGGTCAGTTGTTCTTATGGCGTTAGCTTTTTTTGTATTTGGTGATAATATTATTCATTTAATGACAACGGCAGAAGATGTCCGAGCTGTCAGTCATGAGTATTTACCCTGGATGGTTCTCGCGCCATTAGTTGGTGTTGCTGCTTGGATGTTGGACGGCATATTTATAGGAGCAACCCGAACAGTGGATATGAGGAATATGATGTTTATCTCTTTCTGTATATATTTAATTGCTTTGATGGTTCTTTTACCCATTTATGGCAATCACGGGCTTTGGGCTTCATTGATTATATTCTCGATAGCGAGAGGAATTACTTTGGGGCTCAAATATCCACGTCTAGAAGCATCTGCAGATATTGAATAATTTTCTTGAATTGAACATTAAACCACTTCGGACGCGCCATATTCAATATTTCCGAAATTTTTTATTCCAGCCAATAAAATGCTCACTTTAGAGGAAAAAACCACCATAAATAGCTATTTTTGGCTCTACAGAGCCATTTATTAACGTTGTTTGTTGTCATTTGGCGTGCTTTTCAGCCCAAATGCAAAATTCCCAATATTTTGAAATTATTTCAAATGGTTTTAAAGGAAAGGTTATTGTGAGGTCCTATTCATTGATTTATTAAATGACTGCATTGTTCACTCAAAAGTCGGGGGTATTTTTTGAGGTCATTGGTATAATACGAACTTAGTAATTAGGTTTGAAAATTTTCACTCTTTGTCTGAATGCATAACGCCCATACTCTCTTTTTAGTTAATGATGAAATATATCGTAATTGACCCTGTGATGCTTGACCTGGGATTCGTCCAAATTTATTGGTATGGCTTCATGTATCTATTGGCTTTTACCTCCGTCTATTTATTGGCTAATGTAAGGCTAAAAACAAATACTGGATGGACTCGAAAACAAGTTGAAGATTTAATTTTTTACGGCGCACTAGGCGCAGTTTTGGGCGGTCGGCTGGGTTATTTAATTTTCTACAGCACCTCATCATTTGTTGTTAATCCTTTAATATTTTTCGATTTTCAAGGTGGCGGAATGTCTTTTCACGGCGGCTTTGTTGGCGTGCTTATTGCGGCGATCATTTTTAATCGAAAAACACAAAAGACATTTTTTGAAACGATGGACTTTGTAGCACCATTAGTACCTCTTGGCTTGGCCTTTGGTCGAATTGGCAATTACATTAATGCCGAGTTGTGGGGCAATGTTACGACCAGTGTATTTGGTGTTTATGGGCCAGACCAAAGCGGCGAATGGGCTGTTCGTCATCCTTCACAATTGTACGAAGGATTTTTAGAGGGCATTGTTTTATTTGCTGTTTTGTGGATTTATACAAAAAAACCTCGTCCAGTAATGGCCACCTCCGCTATTTTTCTAACTTTATACGGACTCTTTAGATTTATAATTGAATTTGTAAGAGTGCCCGATATTCATCTTGGTTATTTGGCGTTTGGTTGGTTAACAATGGGTCAATTACTCAGCTTACCAATGATTGTTATTGGCGTCTATTTATTTTATAAAGCAAACAATTTAAACAAAAGTTTATGAAACAATATTTGGATTTTTTGAAGTTGGTTAAAGACCATGGCACTGTAAAAACAGACCGAACTGGTACGGGCACTGTCAGTATTTTTGGTCATCAGATGCGTTTTAACCTTCAAAAAGGTTTTCCATTGGTGACTACTAAGCGAATTCACTTGCCATCTGTTGTGCATGAGCTTCTTTGGTTTTTAAGCGGTGATACTAATATCGGTTATTTAACAGATAATAAAGTTAATATATGGAATGAATGGGCAGATGAGAATGGCGAACTTGGACCAGTTTATGGCGCTCAGTGGCGCCGTTGGCAAACCGCCAAGGGTGAGAAAATTGATCAAATAAGTGAAGCAATCAATCAAATCAATCAATCACCTGATTCAAGAAGAATTATTGTTTCCAGTTGGAATGTTGGCGAATTAAGCAACATGGCGTTGCCTCCGTGCCATGCCTTTTTCCAATTCTATGTTGCTGATGGCAGGCTTTCATGCCAGCTTTATCAGCGCAGTGCTGATATTTTCTTAGGCGTTCCTTTTAATATTGCATCTTATGCACTACTGACGCATATAGTGGCACAACAGTGTAATCTTGAAGTCGGTGACTTTATTTGGAGTGGTGGCGATTGCCATATTTACTCTAACCATTTTGAGCAAGTCAAAACTCAATTACAACGAACACCGAAACCATTGCCAAAAATACTTATCCATCGTAAAGCCAGCAGTATCTTTGATTATCAATATAAAGATTTTGAGTTCGAGGATTATTTTCACGATGAGCCAATAAAGGCACCGGTTGCGGTTTAGTTTATGGATTTGATGGTTAAATTACAAAAAAACCTAGACTATAAGTTTAACGATGTTGCGCTTCTTAAACAAGCACTGACTCATCGTAGTGTCAGCAATAACAATAATGAAAGATTAGAGTTTTTGGGAGATAGCGTCCTTGGAGCTATCATTTCACGTGAATTGTTTCATCGCTTTCCAAAGGTTGACGAAGGTCAACTTTCACGATTGCGTTCACATTTAGTGCGCGGTCAAACACTAGCAAAATTAGCCAAAACCATTGATTTATCTGATTTTCTAATCCTTGGTCAAGGCGAGTTAAAAAGTGGCGGTTTTCGGCGAGAATCAATCCAAGCGGACACGCTTGAGGCTATTATTGGTGCAATTTTTATCGATTCTGACTATTTAACAATAAATCAAGTTGTTCTTACACTTTATAGTGCTTTGCTTGATGAGGCAAACCCAGAGGATTCACTCAAAGATTTCAAAACGCAATTGCAAGAACTCTTACAAAAAAAAGGCTCTATTTTGCCAAGTTACGAATTACTTAAAACAACGGGTCAAGACCACAATGCGGTTTTTTATGTGGGTTGTACTTTGGGCGAAGAAGGGCTCAGTGTCGAAAAATATGCAAAAAGTATTAAACGCGCCGAGCAAGCTTGCGCTGAATTATTATTGGAGAGATTAAAACAATGAGTTTTCAAGCTGGATTTATTGCTGTAGTAGGGCGACCGAATGTTGGCAAATCAACGTTAACAAATGAACTGATTGGGCAAAAACTCTCAATTACCTCGCATCGACCACAAACGACAAGACACCGTATTCACGCGATTGACACAACCGATGATTATCAAATGGTGTTTGTTGATACTCCAGGCATTCATATTGGCAGTAAAAAGGCAATCAACGCCTATATGAATAAAGCGGCAAGTTCAACCTTTAGTGATGTTGACATGATTTTGTGGCTTGTTGAAGCGGGAAAATGGACAAAAGAAGATGAGCGCGTCTTAGAGCATATTGGTAGAGTGGATGTGCCTGTTGTTCTTTGCGTTAACAAGATTGACAAATTATCGAAAAACGACCAAGTCTTGCCATATTTGCAAAAGCTCAACGAAAAATACCAAGCCGCCGAAGTGTTTCCGCTTTCTGCTTTTAAAAAAGCGCACTCAAGCGCACTACGCTCATTAATTTTAAAATACCTTCCGCAGAGAGATGCTATTTTTGACGCCGACTATATTACTGATCGCTCTGAAAAATTTGTTGTTGCTGAATTTGTTCGCGAAAAGTTAATGAGGAATTTATCAAATGAACTGCCTTACGATCTGACAGTCGAAATTGAAAAATTTGAATTAGATGGTCGTATGTATCGCATTGCTGCCAGAATATTTGTTGATAAGGCATCTCAAAAAAGCATTGTGATTGGTCATAAAGGTGAAGTACTTAAAAAAATTGGTGAAGAATCAAGACTCAGCATTGAGGGCTTTTTAGAGAAAAAAGTATTTCTAGAATTGTGGGTAAAGGTTCGACAGGGCTGGTCAGACGACAAAAGAGCGCTCGCCTCCTTGGGCTATGACTAATATTGAATTAACACCTGCATTCTTACTTCACAGACGTACTTATCAAGGCAATTCATTATTGCTGGATTTTTTGACTCGTGATCATGGAAAGATTCGCCTTGTTGCGCGTGGTATTCGGAAAAATAAAGCACCAATTCAAATGTTTCAGTGCTTAAAAATCTCTTTCAAAGGTCGAGGTGAACTTAAAACTTTAGCGAATAGTGAAAGCTTTGATGTGCCCAGACGGCTTTTAGGGAATGACTTAGTCTTGGCGATATACGCAAACGAGTTGTTATCCCGTCTTTTGCATGAGGTTGAGCCACATCCTGGCGTATTTTCTGCTTATCAACAATTTATAGAAGGCATAAGCCAATCGACTGATGTCGAACAACAACAAACCCTTAGATTGTTCGAGAACAAGTTATTAGATGAACTGGGCTACGGTCTTGATTTTCGCTGTGATTTTTCAGGAAATCCAATTAGCCCAACTGTGTATTATCATTTTTCTGAGCAAGAGGGTTTTGTGGGTCATGTGGATGGTACAATTCCCGGCGAAATACTGCTTAAATTTGCCCGCGATTCAATGCCGAGTTTAAGCACTAAAGAACTTAAAGTGGCCAAGCACTTGAACCGTCAAAGGCTTCGAGCACTTTTGGGTGAAAAACCGCTCAATAGCAGAGAATTGTTTGTTGTCAATTAATGGAAGTTACAAGTATGTATTTAGGTGTTAATATCGATCACATAGCCACCCTAAGAGAGGCTAGAGGAACCGCTTACCCCTGTCCCGTTCAAGCGGCTTTAATTTGTGAAAAAGCAGGTGCTGATAGCATTACTTTGCATCTTAGGGAGGATCGTCGCCATATTAATGATGCCGATGTTGAGCTGATG
>CAWVVS010000018.1:0-16620 GCA_963933655.1 uncultured Candidatus Thioglobus sp.
AAATATGTGCGGAATTTGTGGTCAGTTACGCTTTGATGGTGCAGGTGTTGAAAGTACAACTTTAACAGCGATGATGGCTAAAATTGCCAGACGCGGGCCAGATTCAAGCGGTCAGTGGATTAAGGGCAATATCGGCTTTGGTCACCAACGCTTGAGTATTATCGATCTTTCTTCACACGGCGCTCAACCGATGGTTGATGAAGTGCTCAATCTAACGTTGGTTTTTAATGGTACGATTTATAACTACCAAGCTTTGCGTCAGCAATTGATTGGCAAGGGTTATCATTTTTTCTCGCACTCTGATACTGAGGTCATCCTCAAAGCGTATCACCATTGGGGCGAAGACTGCGTTTTGTATCTAGATGGCATGTTTGCCTTTGCAATTTGGAATCAAGCCAAGCGACAATTGTTTATGGCACGCGATCGAATGGGTATCAAGCCGTTTTATTACAGCCTAAGTGATAAAGCGATAAATTTTGCCTCTAACACTCAAGCACTGTTAACCCAAAATATCGACAAAAGCATTAACCCGGTTGCCTTACAGCAGCAGTTGTCCTTGCATGGCGTTGTCCCGGCTCCCAACACAATTATCAATGGTGTTCGTAAAATGCGACCCGCAACAACAATCACAATTGGTAAAAACGGAAAGTTGATAGAAAAAACCTATTGGCAACCCGTTGCCAAACGTCCAAGAAAAAAATTGAGTGATGGTGAATACATTGAAAAAACCCACGAACTATTAACCGAAGCTGTGATGAAAAGAATGCAAGCCGCCGATGTGCCTATTGGTGTATTGCTTTCTGGCGGTCTTGATTCTTCTCTGTTGGTGGGTTTGTTGCATGAGGCGGGTCATCAGGATATTCGTACGTTTTCAATTGGCTTTGAAGACATCGATGACGAGGCTGGAAGTGAGTTTGAATATTCCGATCAAATTGTCGAAAAGTTCAATACGCGACATGAAAAATACGTCGTCAGTAATGCTGAGGTATTGCCAAGATTGTCAGAGGCGGTAGCTAATATGGCTGAGCCTATGGTGGGACAAGATGCTGTGGCTTTTTATTTACTCTCAGAGCAAGTGTCAAAACATATAAAGGTTGTGTTGTCTGGCCAAGGTGCTGACGAGGCATTTGCAGGGTATTTTTGGTACTCAAGAATGGAGGCTGAGAAGGGCGATGAAATTAGTCGTTTTTCCAAACATTATGTAGACAGACCACACGAGGATTTTCTAAATACGGTGAATAAACAATATCACGGTGAAAATCATACCCATAACTGGCTCAATAAAGAGTTCTTAAAGTCGGGCGCAGATACCTTTATGGATAAAGTGTTTCGTACCGACATCACTCGATTAATTGTTGATGATCCGGTGAAGCGAGTCGACAACATGACAATGGCATGGGGGTTAGAGGCGCGCGTGCCATTTATGGACACCAAGTTGGTGGAATGGGCATTGCAATTACCACCTCAGTTGAAGATGAGGGAAGAGGGTAAATATCCTTTAAAACAAATTTCAAGAGGACTATTGCCGAACAGTGTGATCGACCGTAAAAAAGGTTATTTTCCTATGCCGGCATTGAAGTATGTTGAGGGTGAATTCCTAGGCTTTATGTCTGATATACTCACATCTAGCGCTTGCGTGAATCGCGGTATTTTTAATCAACACTATGTTCAAAAAGTGATTCATTCACCCAGGGATTATATGACAGCACTCAATGGTTCACGATTATGGCATATGGCGTTATTGGAATTTTGGTTTCAAACAAATTTAGATGGCTAGATTTTTAGGATTTATGAAAAACATAATAATTTATACTGATGGCGGTTGTCGCGGTAATCCTGGTCTAGGTGGCTGGGGTGTTTGGCTGCGATACAATGGCAAAGAGAAAAAACTCAAAGGCAGCGAGCAAAATACCACCAACAATAAGATGGAGTTGACAGCTGCTATCAAAGCTCTAGAATCGCTTAAGTCAAAAGATATTGCGGTGGATTTATATACTGATTCCAAATACGTTATTCAGGGAATTAATGATTGGATTGACGGCTGGAAATTAAAAGGCTGGAAAACAGCCAATAAAAAGCCGGTGAAAAACGTTGAGTTATGGCAACAATTAGACGAACTTAATCAAGTTTTTCAAGTGACTTGGTATTGGGTTAAGGGGCACAGTGATGACCCTGGCAATGACATGGCCGATTTGCTTGCCAACGAGGCTATGGATGAGGCTCGTTAGTTCGCTCCCTGTTGGCTTGTTCTAGGTAGTTGAGTTCTGCTTCTGTAAAGTCAGAGAGTAATCTTGCCTCCCAATTAAAAGGTCCACGCAAACTTTTTCCAACGTGTTTTTTAATGAGACGGTCAAAGGTCTCTATTGGCTCAAGGTCGCGCTCTGTGCAGAGATGCTTGTACCAATAATTACCAATTTTGACGTGGCCAATTTCATCTTGGAAAATGACTCCTAATATCTCAGCCATCTTGGAAAATTGTGATTTTTTGAATTTAATTTGAATGCTTGGGGTAACATCCAGTCCTCTAGCCTCAAGCACTCTTGGCACTAGGGCCATCCTCACCAACACATCGTAGTCTGTTTCAACCGTCATTTCCCAAAGGCCATTGTGTGCATCAAAGTCACCATATTGATAGCCTAATTCCCTAAGGTAGTCATTCAGCATGGTGAAGTGTAGCGCCTCTTCATGCGCGACTTTTGCCCAATCTTTATAGTATTGAGCTGGCATATTTTGAAAACGATAAAGCGCATCAAGCGCTAAATTAATAGCATTAAATTCAATATGACAAATGGAATGAATGGTCTTAATCATTCCTAGTTCGGATCGATCTCGTTTCGGCGTGGATTGGTAACTTACCAGCTCGGGTTTTTCTGGGCGCCCAGGCATGGCTATTGTTTCAACCGGTTTTGTGGTATCAGTGTTTAAATGTTGATTCAGAGTTTTGTCAAAGAGTTGATGTGTGAGCTGAACTTTTTCATCCACATTAATGCACATCAATGCCTCGTAAGCTAAATTAAAGATCGACATAAGAGCCTAGTTCTAAGTTGCCCAATCGCCACTCACCTACTTGTGTTCGAATGAGTCTAAGCGTTGGAAAGCCCACATGCGCTGTCATCCGCCTTACTTGGCGATTTCTGCCTTCGCTAATAGACAACTGAATCCATGAGGTTGGAATATTTTTGCGTTGCCTGATTTGAGGCACTCTTGGCCACAGCCATTCTGGTTCGATAATAATCTGGGCTTTAGCAGGTTTTGTGGGTCCGTCGTTAAGGGTGATGCCACGAATTAATTGATGAATAGCATCATCGGTTATTGTGCCCTCGACTTGAACTGCGTAAGTTTTAAACTTATTAAACTTAGGGCTGGATATTTGATTTTGAAGTTGACCATCATCAGTAAGAATAACCAAGCCTTCAGAGTCTTTATCAAGTCTACCAGCGGGGTAGATATTGGGTATGTCGATGTATTTTGCCAAGGTTTCGTCCTCGCCACTAAATTGACACAAAGTACCAAAAGGTTTGTTAAATGCAATGATTTTAGCCATACACCTGTTTTGCACGTGCAATAAAAGCATCCAATTGAGAATTGGCAATTTGAGTGAAGATTGGCGATAGCGCAATGTCCATCAATTTTGATTTGAAAGAAAACTGTAATTCTAAACTGACTTTTGCTGCATTATCTCCCAAAGCATCAAAGAGCCATTGCCCTGATAGGGTTTTAAATGGTCCATCCAGTAATTTTATTTCAATCAATTCAAAAGCTTTCAGTGTGTTTATAGTGGTAAATTTCTGCTTAAGCCCACCTTTATTAATCTCAACCGAGGCGGTAATCTCTTCGTCAGATTGATTTAAAATAGAGGCGGCCGAACACCAGTTTAGAAATTGTGGGTAGTCGTTAATCGAATTGACGAGTGCAAACATTTGCTGAGGTGAGTAAGGCACAATAGCGCTTTTAGAAATATAATGCAACAAATCCTCCATGAGCAAAAAGAAAAAGATAGATAATTCAAATACGATTGCTCTTAATAAAAAAGCAAGGCACGACTATTTTATCGAACAAAGTCTTGAGGCTGGAATCAGTTTAGAAGGTTGGGAAGTAAAAAGCTTAAGAGATAGCAGGGTGCAGATTAAAGAAAGCTATGTTATTTTGAAAGGCAATGAGCTATTTTTGTTTGGCGCGCACATTTCCCCGCTTATTTCAGCATCCACACACGTCGATCCCGATCCAACAAGGACGAGGAAATTGCTTTTGCATAGGCTTGAAATCAACAAGTTACGGGATAAAATTAACCAAAAAGGCGCGACTGTTGTACCCTTGAAGTTGTATTGGGTTCGTGGAAAAGTTAAGCTTGAGATTGGCGTTGCGAAAGGAAAAAAATCTCATGATAAGCGCCAAGATATCAAAGATAAAGACTGGAAAAGAGATAAAGCAAGAGCTTTAAAAGAGAGTAATCGTTAATTATTTCAATTTTCTTCTGCAATAGTATCCATTAAGTCTATAAATTAGTTGTATTTTTCTTAAAAATATTATCTATTTACATAGTATTTTGACTTATAATAATCCTAAGATTCGGTGTGTGAGGTTGGTCTAAACGAATGTTTTACAATATCTTACCCCTTAACAGATGTCACCTCTAACGCTTAATCTTCTTTTAACTTTTATGGAGATAAGTAGATGAACAAAGCACAATTGGTCGAAGCGATTGCCTCAACCGCAAACCTTTCAAAAGTCGACGCAGGTCGTGCACTGAACGCAGTCACAGATATAATTACCTCATCTCTTTCGGATGGCGAAGGCGTGCAGTTAACCGGCTTTGGTAGTTTTATGGTGAGAGATCGCGCAGCACGAACAGGCCGTAATCCACAAACTGGCACTTCTATTGCAATCCCTGCAACTAGAATTGCTGCTTTCAAAGCAGGCAAGAACTTAAAAGAATCAGTCAAGTAGATTGATATCCAGTTCTGGAAAGTAGGCGCTTTAGAGTGCCTTATTTAGGGCATGCCGTTGTTTTAAAATTTCCTACACTGAAAAAGAACAAAGTGTTTTTGAAAAGACTTTGTTGAGTGCCAAATCTTATTATCATAGCCGACCTTGGTTTTTACCCTTAACCAGTGCAATTTATAAAGCTGATAATTGGTATTGTAAGCAAGCTCTTAAAAATTCTCGTGCCTAGTAAGTTAATCAAGTCTTTTTTTGTCATCGCGAACATTAACATAAGCTACTAATTCGTAAACTGATTCAGTGGATTTGCGTATATGCGTTTTAGAGTTGCATGCCAAACATGGTAAAATACTGCCTTTTTTTATAATACCTGGAGAAACCATGGAGCGTACTTTATCAATTATCAAGCCTGACGCTGTTGCAAAGAATGTAATCGGTGAAATTTATTCTCGTTTTGAGGCGGCTGGCTTCAAAATTGTAGGCGCTAAAATGCTGCATCTTGATGCTGATCTCGCTGGTGGTTTTTATGCTGTTCATAAAGATCGTCCATTTTATAATGACTTAGTATCATTTATGACTTCGGGTCCAGTTATGGTGCAAGTCCTAGAGGGTGAAAATGCAGTCTCTAAACACCGTGAAATCATGGGTGCAACAAATCCAAAAGAAGCTGCAGCAGGCACGATTCGTGCTGATTTTGCTGAGTCACTTGATGAAAACGCGTGCCATGGCTCTGACTCTGCTGAGAATGCAGCGATTGAAATCGCATATTTCTTTGGTGATAACGGTGTTTGTTCAAGAACTCGATAATATTCAATCGATTAAAAAATGCCGATTTATCGGCTGTTTTTTGCCATGTTAAAAAAACAAAATTTATTAGGTCTTCCCCAATCTAAACTTAATAAGTTTTTCTCAGATTTGGGCGAGAAGCCTTATAGAACTAAGCAAATCATGCAATGGATTTATCACCGGGGTGCTAGTGACTTTGATGAAATGCATAATTTGTCTAAAGATCTAAGGCAAAAATTATTCGCCATAGCAACTCTTGATTTGCCAAAAATTGTTAAACAAAATCATGCTAGTGATGGGGTGATTAAGTGGGTTATTGAACTCGGTGAAAACAATCATATTGAAACAGTCTATATTCCTGAAAAAGATCGAGGCACCTTATGCATCTCTTCGCAAGTTGGTTGTGCACTGGCGTGTACTTTTTGTTCAACCGGTGTACAGGGCTTTAATCGTAATATAAAAAGTCACGAAATTATTGCCCAAGTTTTAATTGCTCATAATTATCTTGTTGCCAAAGATAAGCGCATTTCTAACGTTGTTTTTATGGGTATGGGCGAACCAATGCTTAATGAGAGTGCAGTTTACGATGCCTGTGATTTACTGCTGGATGATTGGGCCTTCGGCTTGTCTCGTCGACGCGTGACAATTTCTTCCTCTGGTGTGGTGCCGGCTCTGTATCGTATGGCTGACACAACATCGGTTAGTCTTGCAATTTCACTTCATGCACCAGATGATGAATTGCGAGATGTATTGGTACCAATCAACAAAAAATATCCAATTAAACAGTTGATGGAGGCTTGTCAGTATTACTTGAATGCTGGCACCCAAGAGCGCCATATTATGTTTGAATATGTGATGCTTGATGGTGTCAATGACAGCGAGGTACACGCTAGAAAATTGGCTAAATTACTAAAAGGCGTTTCAGCGAAAGTTAATTTAATACCCTTTAATCCATTTCCAAATACTGAGTACAAGACTTCCAAAGAAGTTACAATAAATCAGTTTCAGGATATTTTGTTTAAATCTGGCATTCGCACAACGACACGTCGAACTCGTGGTGAAGATGTGGATGCCGCTTGTGGTCAACTGGCTGGGAAAGTACAGGATAAGAGTAGAAGGAATGTTAGGCGGCATTGATTATTATCCAAAGAAAAAAAAACGCATAAAGCGTAAATTATTTTTTCTGATATTGATACTCGCAGTTGCTTTTGGAGGCTTGATTTATCTCAATAAAACACAAAATAGTGCTTTTGAACAATCAACATCAATTGTTATTAGTGAACCCGAGGGTGATGCTGAGATGATTGAAATTATTGTTGAGAAAGTGGTTGAAATTCAAGTGAAAACCAAATTAAATAATAATGAAAATTTAGATGAAGTAATACAAAATTATGAAGCCAGTTCACACGATTAAAAGAAGGATCTCAAGGCAGATATTTGTTGGTGATGTTGCCATTGGTGGTGATGCACCCATCAGTGTGCAAAGCATGACAAATACAGATACTTGTGATGTTCGAGCGACTGTTGCTCAAATTGAAGCTATTGCTAAAGCTGGTGCTGACCTTGTTAGAGTTTCTGTACCGACTATGGAGGCCGCTGAAGCCTTTAAAGAAATTAAAAAACAAGCCAGCATTCCGCTTATTACCGATATTCATTTTGATTATAAAATCGCTTTAAAAGTAGCCGAATATGGTGCTGATTGTTTGCGCATTAATCCAGGTAATATTGGCAGAGAAGATCGTGTTCGAGAAGTGGTGGCCTCAGCAAAAGATCACAATATTCCTATTAGGGTTGGTGTTAACGCCGGCTCTTTAGAAAAAGACCTTCAAAAAAAATACACAGAGCCAACTCCTGAAGCGATGGTGGAGTCTGCCTTTAGGCATATTGATATTCTGGATCGTCTTAATTTTGATAATTACAAAATCTCGCTTAAGGCATCCGAAGTTTTTATGACGGTTTTTGCATACAAGCAACTGGCCTCGCAGATTGACAATCCACTGCATCTTGGTATTACCGAGGCGGGTTCGTTTCGTTCCGGCGCGGTCAAATCTTCTATCGGTTTGGGCTTGCTTCTTAGTGAAGGTATTGGTGACACGATTAGAGTCTCTCTCGCCTCTGATCCAGTTGATGAGGTTAAGGTGGGTTTTGATATTTTAAAGTCGCTTCACCTTAGGCAAAAAGGTGTGAATTTAATTGCATGCCCTTCTTGTTCAAGGCAAAAATTTGACGTGATTTCGGTTGTTAATGAATTGGAAGCGCGCTTAGAGGATGTCACACATCCGATTGATGTGGCGGTGATTGGTTGTGTTGTTAATGGTCCGGGTGAGGCCAAAGAAGTAACCGTAGGCGTTACTGGTGGTGCTCCGAACTTGCTTTATATTAATGGTAAAACGGATAGTAAGGTTGACAACCAAACACTGGTTGACACACTAGAGGCTAATATTAGGCGTCAAATCGCTGACTCTTCCAACGTTTAATGCGCTTACCTACTCTGTGGCGATATAACCACTGAATGGCTGTAAAGCCAACGATACCGCTGACAGCACCCATCACGATTGAGCCAGTGAGTAATGGCAGACCATAGTTAACAAAAACCGCTGATAAATAATCAAAAGAGAAGGAAAAGGCTGGAAAATTTCGATCGTAATCTGTTTGTAGAATGTTGGTGCCAAGTCGATAATTAAAGTAGAAAATCGGCCCCATTGTGACTGGGTTGGTAACCCATACAAGCGAAATAGAAAGCAAAATATTGGCTGAAAAACCAACCGCTAGTACTGCTGCTAGAACCATTTGAAAGGGAATTGGCATAGAGGCGCAAAACAAACCCACCGCAAAGGCTTTCGAGATTGATCTCCTATTCCAGTTCCACAGGCATGGATCGTGCAGGTGTTTATTTAGCCAAACTAATTTAACTTTAGAGCGTTGGGGTGTGTATTTTTGTAAGAATTTTTTCATTGGCTATTTGCGCATCTGACAATATTTTCAACGGTTAAGCCATACATTTCATATAACTCTTCTTGGCTGCCGTGTTCGCCAAATTCATCAGGCAATCCAATAATATCGAGTGAAACATCTAATTTTTCGTTATGGATGAATTCAGCAACAGAGCTGCCAGCACCACCCGACACGACGTTATCCTCAATAGTAATCAGCTTTTTATGAGATTTTGATAGTTTTCTAATCAGATCTTTATCCATTGGTTTAACGAATCGCATATCAACAATAGTAGCGTTTAGAGTCTCACCTGCCACAAGTGCTTTTTCAAGCATGGGACCAAAAGCTAAAATAGCGACATCAAGCCCCTCTCTAACAACATTCGCTTTACCGACTTTTTGTTGAGTGTCATTCTTAAATTCTTCCACCAGAGACTTGCCTCGTGGGAAGCGAATGCAAACAGGACCGTCAAGTGAATAGGCGGTATTTAATTGTTCATACATTTCCACAGACGAGCTGGGCGCCATGATAACAACATTTGGGATGCACCTTAAAAAACTCAAATCAAACACACCAGCGTGAGTTGCACCGTCTGCACCAACAATACCTGCACGATCTAGGGCAAAAATAACATTTAAATTTTGCAGAGCAATATCATGGATAAATTGGTCATAACCACGCTGTAAAAAAGTCGAGTATATTGCCACCACCGGCTTCAAGCCTTTGAGGGCCATGCCACCAGCCAAAGTGACTGCGTGTTGCTCAGCAATGGCAACGTCAAAATAACGCTCAGTAAAACTTGTGGAGAATTCAACCATGCCAGAACCTTCACACATTGCTGGCGTAATGCCGACCAATCGCTCGTCTTTCTCAGCCATGTCACACAACCAGCGCCCAAACACTTGGGAATAGCTTGGCAAAGTATTACTAGAGCTAGAGGGTGGTGCGATGCCGTGGTACTTAATAGGGTCTTTCTCAGCCATCTCCAACCCTCTGCCTTTGGTGGTGATGATGTGAAGCAATCTTGGCTTCGACAGATTCTTTAGATTTTGTAGCGTTTTGATAAGCATCGGTAGGTCATGACCATTGATGGGACCAAAATAATCAATACCTAGTTCTTCAAAAAGCGTGCCGGGTAAAATCATGCCTTTTAAATGCTCCTCAGAGCGCTTTGCAAATTTATGTATGCGAGGAAGTCCTTCTAAAAGTTTTAAGGATTTTGACTTCATTGTCGAATACACTTTGCCAGAAATAAGACGTGTTAAATATTTATTTAAAGCGCCTACATTTTTGGAAATGGACATGTCATTATCATTAAGGATAATGAGTAAATTGGCATCGGTATCGCCTGCATGATTCATTGCTTCGAAAGCCATGCCACCAGTGAGAGCGCCATCACCAATCACAGCAATGGTTGTGTTGTCTGATTGATTTAATTTGTTGGCTAAAGCCATGCCTAGAGCGGCACTAATGGAGGTTGATGAATGTCCAGCACCGAATGCATCATGTACACTCTCAGTGATTTTAGTAAAGCCAGACAGACCGTCTTTTTGTCTGAGGGTTGACATGGCCTCTTTTCTTCCAGTCAATATTTTGTGAGTATAAGTTTGATGACCTACATCCCAAACAAAGCTATCATTAGGGGTGTCAAATACAAAATGCATTGCCAGAGTTAATTCAATAGTACCCAAATTGGAGCCGAGATGACCACCCGTTTTTTTAAGACTTTCAATGAGAAACTCCCTGATTTCGTCTGCAAGTTGTTGCAGTTGATCAAAATTAAGTTGCTTAATGTCGCTGGGAGTTTGAATGTCTGAGAGCATCTAAAATTGCCGGTTAGAATAGGGCTTTACAAGCAAAAAGAATCATTATACCCTTGAGGCATTCATCAGTACCAGCCTACCTTTTGAATAATGAACAAATAGTACAAGTTCTTTAAATAGTTGATATCAAAACCATCTCGCTAGTAAAATTAACACTGAATTAACGGCAATCCAACTATGGTTACAATTTGCGCTCTTTATAAGTTTGCACGACTCGATGATTTCGAAAAAATGCAGCAACCCTTAAAAGAATTTATGGCGTCCGTCGGCGCTAGAGGAACTGTACTGCTTGCAAGAGAAGGTTTAAATGGTACAATTTGTGCGCCCCAAGAAGCCATAGATAAAATATTGGACTTTCTGTCGGTTGATGAAAGACTGGGTAGAATCGATCATAAACTCTCTTACAGTGAAGAGATGCCTTTCAAAAGACTCAAAGTTAAGCTGAAAAAGGAAATTGTTACTTTGGGTGTTGCAGACATTGATCCAACTTTTTCAGTTGGTACTTATGTTGCGCCGAGCGAATGGAACGACCTGATTAGTGATCCAGAAGTTGTTTTGATAGATACCCGAAATAATTATGAATATGAAATCGGCAGCTTTAAAGGGGCGATTAATCCAAACACCGAATCATTTCGTGAATTTCCAGATTACACAAAAAATAACTTAGAGCAGTATCGTGACAAAAAAGTGGCGATGTTTTGTACTGGTGGTATTCGGTGTGAAAAATCCACTGCATATTTAAAATCTCAAGGGTTCGATGAGGTATATCATCTGCATGGTGGTATATTGAAATACCTCGAAGAAGTCGACGAAAAAGACAGTCTCTGGGATGGAGAATGTTTTGTTTTTGACGATAGAGTTGCTGTTAAACATAATTTAGAGAAAGGTCGGTATGACCAATGCCATGCTTGTAGATATCCTATTACCGATGTAGAAAAGCTTCATGGATACTATGAAAAAGGTGTTTCATGTCCGCGCTGTTTTGGCACCAAAGATGACGATCAAGTGAGTCGTTATCGTGAAAGAGAAAAGCAAATGCAGCTCGCAAGTTTGCGAGGTGAAGCACATATTGGCGATGACGCCACTCAGATTCTTCTGAGAAAATCTAAGAAAAAATCCAAAGTTTAATGTTTCAACGAAGCGATATAGCCAACCTGAAAAAAGATTTAAGTCTTACAGCCAATCTTTTGGATAACGAATTGACAATGAATACCCGCTGGGGAGTGTTTAGTCCTCGTTCGATAGATGACGGCACTTTGTTATTAATGAAGTACATTGGCGCTGAGTCGAGTGATATTTGCCTTGATTTAGGTTGTGGCTACGGGCCTATTGGTCTTGCTCTTGCAAAGCATTGTGTTGATGGTGAAGTACATATGGTTGACAAAGATTTTGTTGCAGTCGAGTTGTCAAATATTAATGCAAAGTTAAACAAGTTGCCAAATGCAAAAGCTTATCTTTCTGATGCTTTTAACCAAGTGCCGAATGATGTTAAATTTGATCAAATCATCTCAAATGTGCCGGCGAAAGTGGGAAGAGAACAGCTATCTATCATGCTTTATGATGCACTCGATGCACTCAAGCCTGGTGGTAAAATTACCTTTGTCACCATTAATGGTCTTAGAGACTTTATCAAGACAAATTTTAAGTCCGTTTTTGGCAATTATAAAAAGTTAAAGCAAGGACAAAAATATACAATTTCTCAAGCTACTAAACTAAAATAGTCTGCAATAATTATTTGGAGTAAAAAATGGAAGTATTAGAAAAAATTCAAAAACAAGTGGACAGCGCACCAATTGTTATCTACATGAAGGGTACGCCACAATTTCCACAGTGCGGTTTTTCAGCACGCGCATCACAAACGTTGGCAGAAACTGAAGTCGAGTTCGCCTTTGTAAATATTTTTGAAGATCAAGAAGTGTTTCAACATCTACCCGAGTTTGCCGATTGGCCAACTTTTCCGCAAATTTACTTTAATTCAGAGCTTGTTGGCGGCGGCGATATTATTATCGAAATGGCTGAGATGGGCACATTGAAAGTAGCAATGGAAGAGGCTGTCGAAAAGTTTAACGCATAAATACTTTTTCTTATTGTTCTTACAATGATCTCTAGATAAGGGCTACAGGCGTTTCAGTTTGTGGCCGTTATCTTTCAGCCACTTCTTTGCCAGCTTATATTCTGGCTGAATGGATTCAACCAATTCCCAAAAATCACTTGAATGATTCTTATGAATTGTATGTGATAGCTCGTGCACAATGACATAATCAATCACACTCATTGGTGCCATCATCAATAAATAGTTAAAATTTAAATTATTATTGCTTGAGCAAGAGCCCCATAACGTTTTTTGCGATTTTAGCCGAACATCATGAAATTTAAGATTGTGTCGATTGGCAAAGTAGTCAATCCGCGGTAGCGCAATCTCTTTAAATTTTTGTTTATACCACTTACTAAAAGCAGTTGATGCATCAGCGCAATGGGTGTTTAACTTAAATACTTCTCCGTTGAAAGAGAGGTCATTTTTTTCTGAAGAAATGGTTAAAGGATAGGTGTTGCCTAGATAAAGAAACGTCTCTCCGGTTTTAAATTGGTATTTTTCAGAAATATGAGATTTAACTTGTTGTTGTTTTCTTTCGACCCACTTTGATTTTTCAACTACGAATGCCTGAATGTCCTTTTGAGAAAGACGTTGTGGTGCACGAATGATAAGCTCTGCATCTTGATTGATTTGCAAGCTTAGTGTTTTGCGTTTAGAGCGAATAATTTGGTAATTCATAGAGCGGAGTGTAGCAACTGTGAAATCAATTATAAATTAGGTAGGATAATTTATACCAAAAAAATCCAACCATTTATTGTTGCCTTTTTTATATTGATTTAACTTCTATAGTGCTACTTATTAACCAACCCATTTCCTAGCATTTTCAAACATCCGCATCCACGGTGATCTCTCCCTCCAATCACTTGGGTGGTATGAGTTTTGTATCGCCCTCACCACTCGCTCAGGGTGTGGCATAACAATGGTTACTCTACCCGAATCATTACAAAGACCAGCTGTTGCACTGTCTGAGCCATTCGGATTGTGAGGATATGTTTGAGTCGGTTTACCTTGGTGGTTTACATACTTCATGCCAATTGCATTTTCTTTAACAATTGAAGAAAAGCTTGCTTGCCCCTCACCATGTGCGGTGACAATCGGCAATATTGAACCCGCCATGCCATCAAAGAATAATGATTTGGATTCTTGAACTTCAACACTTAAGAAGCGTGCCTCAAACTGCTCGGAAGCATTACGCTCAAAGCTAGGCCAATTTTCGGTGCCCGGTATGATTTCTGTTAAATTGGACATCATTTGACAGCCGTTACACACACCCAGTGCAAAGCTGTCATCGCGATTAAAGAACTCGCTGAATTGATCTTTGGCTTTTGGGTTGTACAGAATGGAATTTGCCCAGCCACGACCAGCACCCAATACATCACCATAAGAGAATCCACCGCAAGCGACAAGACCTCTATAAACATCCAAAGTGGTTCTACCGCTTAGGACGTCACTCATATGAACATCGTGTGCTTCAAAGCCAGCTTTAGTAAATGCAGCGGCCATTTCGATATGGCCATTAATGCCTTGTTCGCGTAATACTGCAATTTTTGGCTTTGTGCCTAGATTGATATAAGGCGCGCTAACGTTTTCATTGATATCAAAATTTGGTGCAATTACCAAGCCATTTGATGACCTAAGTATTTCATCAAATTCAGATTGAGCGCACTGAGGGTTGTCTCTCAGTTTTGATATTTCATACGAAGTTGACGACCATTGTTGTTGAAGAGTGGTGCGGTTTTCACTATAAATTTCACCATTTTCATCAGAAATGCGAATGGTGTCATCGGAATTTATTGTTGCGATTACGCTGATGCAGTCTCTAAGGCCGGCCTTGTTAAGTGCATCGAGCACGAGAGTTTTGTTATCGGTTGAGACTTGTATCACACAGCCAAGTTCTTCATTAAATAATGAGCCGATGGTATAGCTGGAGGTAATATCTAAGCCGCAATTGGAAGCAAAAGCCATTTCTAGCAAGGTAATCATGGCGCCACCATCTGATCGGTCATGGTATGCGTCAATCAATCCTGCTTGGTTTAATTCGTTAATTGTTGCGAAGAAATTGCCAAAAAGTTCGGCATCATCAAGGTCTGGTGTTGTTTTGCCAATTTGATTGTAAACTTGCGCCAGGCAAGAGCCAGCCATTCTATTTTGGCCAAAGCCGAGGTCGATTAGAAAGAGTTCAGAATCGGTTTCTTTTTGCAATAGCGGTGTGATTTGTTTACGTGCATCAGGAATTTTTGAAAATGCAGTGATGATGAGTGACAGTGGTGCGGTAACGGATTTTTCTTGCTCTCCATCTTGCCATGAACTTTTCATTGACATGGAGTCTTTACCAACTGGAATGGTAAGCCCTAGCGCTGGGCATAATTCCATGCCTACAGCCTTAACTGCCTCATACATTTTGGCGTCTTCACCTTCAAAGCCACTGGCACACATCCAGTTGGCAGACAAGCTAATATGGTGAATATCTTCAACATAAATGCTCATCAGATTGGTGAGTGACTCACCAATACTCATTCTGGCTGCAGCGGCAGCATTACTGAGTGCCATCGGCGTTTTTTCACCAATGGACATTGCTTCGCCTTGGTAGCCGACATAATCTGACAGTGAGACAGCGCAATCTGCCACAGGCACTTGCCATGGACCAATCATTTGCTCTCTAGCAACCAAGCCAGTGACCGATCGGTCGCCAATAGTAATGAGGAAGTTCTTGCTAGCAACGGTTGGCAGGGCAAGTAGGCGATCAATTGCCTCTTTAACTTCAATATTTAAATCGTTAAACTCTGGCTCGTTATTAAGAATTGAGCTGACATTTTTTATTGTTTTTGGTGTTGCGCCTAAAAGTACCGACATTGGAAGATCAATTGGTGAATCATCAAAATGGGCATCATTCATTGTTAAGTGGCGCTCATCTGTGGCTTCACCTAAAATGGCAAAGGGTGCACGCTCACGCTCACAAATTGATTTGAATAAGTCGGCACTTTTGCCGTTAATAGCAAGCACATAACGCTCTTGAGATTCATTACACCAAATCTCCATGGGCGACATTTGTTTGTCGTCATTGGGAATATTGCGAAGCTCTAATACAGCACCTTTTTCACTGTCGTTTACCAGTTCTGGAACGCCGTTCGAAAGGCCACCAGCGCCAATGTCGTGAATGGAGACAATTGGATTATCATCGCCTAAATTTGCACAAGCATCAATCACTTCTTGGGCTCGTCTTTGCATTTCAGCGTTTGCGCGTTGTACTGAGGCAAAATCTAAATCTTCACTTTGCTCGCCACTACCGACACTTGAAGCTGCACCGCCACCAAGACCAATAAGCATTGCTGGACCACCCAAAACAATGAGTTTATCGCCGTTAGAAATTTGGCCTTTTTCAACATGATTTTCTTGAATATTACCCAAACCCCCAGCCAACATAATAGGCTTGTGATAGCCTCTGACTTGGTCGTTAGCAGTTTTTTGCTCGTATGTTCTAAAGTAACCACAAGTGTTCGGTCTGCCGAATTCGTTGTTAAAAGCAGCAGCGCCCAAAGGACCTTCGATCATAATGTCGAGTGCTGAGACAATTTGCTTTGGTTTGCCGTAGTCTACTTCCCACGGTTTTTTATTGTTAGGAATTTTGAGGTTAGAGACTGAGAAACCACATAAGCCAACTTTTGGTTTTGAACCCCTACCTGTTGCACCTTCGTCTCTAATTTCACCGCCAGAACCTGTGGCGGCACCTGGATCTGGGGCAATGGCAGTAGGGTGGTTGTGAGTTTCAACCTTCATTAAAACTGCTTTTTGCTCTGTTTTTGAAGTATAAACACCATCTTTATTGGCGAAGAAGCGCTCAGACTCGTAGCCTGTCATCACTGCTGAGTTGTCACTATAAACAGACAGTAAACCTTCTGGATGTGCCTTGTAGGTGTTGCGAATCATGCCAAATAATGAAATAGCTTGCGCTTCATCATCGATAATCCAGTCGGCATTAAATATTTTATGACGACAATGTTCTGAGTTTGCCTGGGCAAACATCATCAACTCAATGTCTTT
>CAWVVS010000019.1:0-16437 GCA_963933655.1 uncultured Candidatus Thioglobus sp.
AAATCGGTGCGTCAACCGTATGACGTTTTTTACTCCAAGAGTTTTTTACCAAAGCAACGTAGCGCTTTTCCATCTGATGTTGTGAAAGTTGTTCGTGAAGTGCTTTTAGTACAGAACGTTTTTTTGCTAATATCAAAACACCAGAAGTGGCGCGATCGAGCCGATGAACCAATTCAATTGGATGGCTGTACTCTGCTTTTAATGCCTCGATGATACCAATACCGATACCGCTGCCACCGTGCACCGCCATGCCACTTTTTTTGTTAATAATCATCAAACCTTTATCTTCATAAAGAATGGAGTCGTGCAAGGTCTCTATCATGCCAGCAGAGGGTTTATGCTCCTTCTCAGGTGAAAGTCGAATAGGTGGAATTCGAACAATGTCCTCTATCTGTAATTTATATTCGGCTTTTTTACGCCCTTTATTAACCCGCACCTCACCTTTACGAATAAGGCGATAAATATGTGACTTAGGTACGCCTTTAAGTTGTTTTAACAAATAGTTATCCAGACGCTGGCCAATCGAAAACTCATCGACAGTGACCAATTGAACAGAGTTGTATTGAACCGTCATTAGAAGAACAAACGCTTAAAATTATTTGTGGTGACTTCAGCAATTTCCTCAATACTAGAGCCTCGCACTTCGGCTAATTTTTCAGCAACATGATAAGTAAACGCGGGGCTATTAGGTCTGCCACGATGCGGCATCGGTGTCAAATAAGGAGAATCAGTTTCTACCAAAAGCCGATCCTCCGGCACTTTCTTCGCCACTTCTCGCAAATCCTTGGCACTATTGAAAGTCAAAATACCAGAGAAAGAAATATAGAAACCAAGATCAAGAGCGGCTTTTGCCGTCTCCCAGTCTTCAGAGAAACAATGCATAACCCCCGCTTGAACTTTTTCTTCGCGCATAATGGCGATGGTATCTTTTTTCGCTTCACGCGTGTGAATAATCATCGGCTTACCGGTGCGATTAGAGACTTCAATATGGCGACGAAAACGATCACGCTGCCAATCCGCTTCATCCTTTTTAATATGGAAATAATCCAAGCCGGTTTCACCAATAGCAATTACTCGATCACTTTTTGAAAGCTCGATTAATTCATCAATACTCGGATCTTTTCCATCAACCTCTGTAGGATGAACACCGACAGATGCATAAATACTCGGGTGCGCAATAGCCAAATTATGGACATCATCGAAATGCTCTAGATCAATACACACGCATAAAAATTCGGTGACCGATAACTCATTAGCGTGCGCTAGCATGGATTCTATACTTCCACCAAATGCATCTAGATCAACACGGTCAATATGGCAATGAGAGTCAACGATTTTCATGGCAGGAGGCCTTTATATTAATAGAATTTCTAAATGAGTGAGAGGTTGCATTTTAATGATTGCTTGTATTGATACAAGGGTTTCCAATTATAAATGAATTTCTAAAAGTGAACGCCTGTCAGAAACAAAAGGCACGTTCAAGCTGTGAGAGACAATCTTAGCATCAACGACCCCCTCTTCATCTGCACGATCACCTTTCATTAGAACATAGCTACCGCCCACCTCTAACAAGTGTTTTGTCAAATTCAGTGTTTTGTCCACCTCGGCAAAAGCTCTAGAGGTAATTTGTGAGTAAAGAGATTCTGGTGAAAAGGATTCCACTCGTGCATTGACCACACTTAAATTACTAAGCTGGAGCTCGGTTTTAACCACTTGCATAAAATGGCATTTTTTACCAACACTATCGAGCACAGTAACACGAACATCATCCCTCATAATGGCAATAACGATACCCGGCAACCCGGCACCTGCACCGACATCCAGCAGTCGGCCTTTTTTAATAAATGGCAGAACAGAAAGAGAATCGATTAAATGTTTTTTAACAGATTCGAGCGGATCACGGATCGCACTTAGATTGTACGTTTTATTCCATTTTTGAATGAGTGTTGCGTAATCAAGTAATTGTTGAGTTTGCTCTTCAGATAGCGAAATGCCCATTAAATCTGCCCCTTCACAAAGCAGAGCTTGTTCCCCGCTCACAATGCTTTTTTGTAGGTCTTTAAATAAACCAAGAGAATAGAAATAGAGGCAGGCGTTACTCCCTGAATGCGATTCGCTTGACCAATGGTTTCTGGCTTAGATTCACTCAATTTTTGGATGACTTCAGCGGACAGAGCTTTGATCGATTGATAATCCATATCTTCTGGTAATTTTGTACCTTCGTTCTTACGGTATTTTTCAATCTCATCCAATTGACGCTTAATATAGCCTTCGTATTTAATTTGGTTTTCGACTTGCGCAATTAAAGAAGAATCCTCTAAAAATGGCTTGGCTTTTTCAATTTTACTGAGCAATTTATAATCAATTGACGGTCTTTTAAGTAGCGCTTCAAGACTGTATTCATGATTAAGCTTAACCCCCAAAACACTTTGGGCTTGGGCGTCATCGGCTTGTACCCAAAACGACTTAAGTCGTTGCTTCTCTAATGCAATTTGTTCGTATTTTCCACAAAAAGAACGCCAACGCGACTCGTCAACGAGGCCCAGCTCTTGGGCTTGAGGTGTTAAACGCTCATCCGCGTTGTCTTCACGCAATAGCAGGCGATACTCCGCACGCGAGGTGAACATACGGTATGGCTCACTCGCACCTTTAGTGGTTAAATCGTCAACCATTACACCAATATAAGATTCATCACGCTTTGGTACCCAGGAACTTAGCTCTTTCACTTGCAATGCTGCATTAATACCCGCTAACAAACCTTGTGCAGCCGCTTCTTCGTAACCGGTTGTACCGTTGATTTGGCCAGCAAAGAACAAGCCGGATATTTTCTTAAGTTCTAAAGTTTGTTTCAAACCTCTTGGATCAAAGAAATCGTATTCAATCGCATAACCAGGGCGCATGATTTTGGCACTCTCGAACCCTTTTATCGAGTGTATAAAAGACTCTTGCACTTCGTAGGGCAGGGATGTCGAAATACCATTCGGATAGACTTCATTCGTTGTTAAGCCTTCTGGTTCAACAAAAATTTGATGCGAATTGCGCTCAGCAAAGCGAACCACTTTATCCTCAATCGAAGGGCAGTAGCGTGGGCCAACACCTTCAATATTGCCCGAATACATGGGTGAATCCTTCAAACCAGCGCGAATAAGGTCGTGGGTTTTTTCATTGGTGTGAGTGATATAGCACGGGATTTGTTGAGGATGATCAGCCGCAGAGCCCATGAATGAAAAAGTTGGTAGAGGTGTATCGCCATGTTGCTTTTGCAATACATCAAAATTGATTGTTCTAGCGTCAAGGCGTGCAGGTGTGCCTGTTTTCAATCGCCCAACACCTAAATCATAGCTTCGTAGTTTCTGCGATAAGGCGTTAGCTGGTGCATCACCTGCACGTCCACCTTGGAAATTTTTCTGGCCAATGTGAATAACACCACCCAAGAAGGTGCCGGAAGTAAGGATAACTTTATCGGCAAAAAACTGTAGCCCCATTTGCGTAACAACGCCTTTCACTTGATCGTTCTCGATAATAAGGTCATCAACCGCTTGCTGGAATATGCTTAAGTTGGGTTGATTTTCTAGTGCATAACGCACAGCAGCCTTGTAAAGAATGCGATCGGCCTGCGCGCGAGTTGCTCTCACAGCAGGTCCCTTAGAGGCATTGAGTGTGCGGAACTGAATACCAGCCTTGTCAGTCGCTTTGGCCATGACGCCACCCATCGCATCAATTTCTTTCACCAAATGACCTTTACCAATACCGCCAATGGCGGGATTGCAGCTCATTTGACCAAGGGTTTCAATATTGTGAGTAATCAACAAAGTGTCAACGCCCATACGTGCCGAGGCAAGCGCTGCCTCAGTGCCGGCATGGCCACCGCCAACGACAATAATAGGATAATATTTGCTTTGTTCGATCATGTGTTTGTTTTAACAATAAAAAAGACCCGCATTGCGGGTCTTCTATTATACCTTTGTCGCTCAACTTAGCCAGAGCATCTATTGTTCTCGATGCTTGACACTGAGTTTTTAAAGACTAGTACTTATAACCAGCCTCAAACAAAGTGGCTTGCGAAGAAGGCTGAGAGCCAGAAACGTAGTCACCCATAGAAGCCTCAGAGTTGGCCTGTGCTCTTGCCATCAAGGCTTTTTGCCCTGCTTCATCACCGCCATCCTTCCAAGCCTGTAAGCAAGATTGCTGTAATGCTCTACCGTAAGAGAATGTCATACTCCAGGAACTTTTGCGATCCATGCTATTCATCGTATTTAGATAAACAGAGGCGTCTTCCTCTGTTAAGCCACCTGAAAGAAACATGATGCCGGGTACAGCATTAGGGACACAACGATCCATGGTGCGCACCGTTATTTTGGCTACTTCTTCAGGGTTCGCCTTATTAGCATTATCAGCGCCTGAAACAGTCATTGATGGTTTTAATAAAGTGCCTTCTAGAAAAACACCGTTTTCTTCACAGGCTTTATAAACCTCTGTCAAAACTCTCTCTTGTGCTTCTGCTGTATGCTCAATCGTATGATCGCCATCCATCAAAATCTCAGGCTCAATAATTGGCACAAGACCAGAGTCTTGACAAGTTCTGGCATAGCGTGCCAAGCCCCAAGCATTTTCTTTGATGGCAAGGTCGCTGGGACAACCATCGGCAGTAATTTGTAAGACTGCACGCCATTTAGCAAAACGTGCGCCACGCTGATAATACTCTGCAGTACGTTCGGCTAAACCCTCTAATCCCTTACACCAAGTTTCAAGAGGTCCGGCGCCCGCTAAAGGACTTAATCCTTTGTCAACTTTAATGCCGGGAATAATGCCCAAATTATCAAGCTTAGCAAGCATGGTGGCGCCGTCTAAGTGGTCCTGATAAAGGGTTTCTTCAAAAAGAATTGTGCCACTGATGTACGCACCCAAGCCTTCAGCATTAAACAGCATGCCACGATAAGCCTGACGATTAGCCTCAGTGTTTTCAACATTGATACCCGCAAGGCGCTTACCAATTGTTGGTGTAGATTCGTCTACTGCAAGCAGACCCTTGCCTTTTGCAGCTAAGAGACTAGCCGTTTCTCTCAATTCATCTTGCTTTTCAATCATTCTTTTTTCCCGCCCCTTTTTAAAATTTAATAATCGCCTTCACCAATACGAAAGATTTTCATCAGATTCGTTCCGCCAGTTGAGAACTTATGCATTCCTTTGGTAAGCACAACTAAATCTCCGTCTTCTACAACTTCGTTTTGGATTAAAGCATTCACAACCGCTTCGTTCACTTTGTTCCAGTCGCTAGCATTTTGCTTGCCACCCAAACTGCATGGGTAAACACCTCGGTACAAGGTAACTGTGCTCAACGTTCTGTCATTTTCTGACATCGCAAAAATAGCAATATTTGAACTGATTCTTGACATCCAAAGCGCTGTTTTTCCAGACTCTGTCAGTGATGCAACAACCTTAACACCCAAATGGTTTGCTGCATACATTGCACTCAGTGCGATTGTCTCATCAATATCTTCAAACTCTTCATTCAAGCGATGTCTCGATACGGCTGCGGTTGGATTTTTTTCCGCCTCAATACACACTTCGACCATTGTTTTAACCGCATTCACCGGATAATCACCAGCAGCCGTTTCAGCTGACAACATCACAGCATCAGTGCCATCTAACACGGCATTGGCCACGTCGAACACCTCTGCACGCGTTGGAATTGGGTTGCTAATCATAGACTCTAGCATTTGCGTTGCAGTGATGACAACTTTATTCTGTGATCTTGCCATCTGAATCAATCTTTTTTGTTGCGCTGGCAATTGCGGGTCACCAATTTCAACACCTAAATCACCGCGAGCAACCATAACGCCGGCCGATTCTTCAATAATCTCTTCAATAACGCCCTCCACTAAAGCTTCTGCGCGTTCAATCTTGGATATAACACCGGCTCTAGAGCCGGCAGCCGCTAATAATTTCTTGGTTTCTCTGACATCATCCGCATGCACAGGAAAAGACAAGGCAACGTAATCCGCGTCTGCTTCAGCAGCCACTAAAATATCTTTTTTATCCTTTTCGGTAAGGGCGTTGGCGCTGAGGCCACCACCTTTTAAATTGATGCCTTTTTTGTTGGATAATGGGCCTGCTTGGGTGACAACAGTATGAATTTTAGCGCCATCCACACTTGTCACTTTCAGTACAATTTTGCCATCATCTAAAACCAGCAAATTATCTGGTTTAACTTCATTTGGGAGAGTTTTATAACTAATACCAATTGAATGCTGGTCGCCTGCATCGGCATCCATTTCTGCATCCAGGGTAAAACTATCGCCTTCATTGAGCTGAATCTTGCCATCTTTAAAAGACGAGATTCGAATTTTAGGGCCTTGAAGATCCATCAAAATACCAATATAGGTATTGTTCTTTTTGGCATAAGCTCTGACGGCCGCCACACGATCCAAGTGCTCTGAAGCCTCACCGTGAGAAAAATTAATGCGGACAACATTGACACCAGCATCAAGAATGCCATCTAGCACACCAGGTTTGTCCGTAGCAGGACCTAACGTGGCGAGAATTTTTGTTCTTCTAAAAATCATTGATAACCTCCTCTTTTTCAACTAAAAATTACTATTCATTTTCTCTTGCTTCCAGCGCCTCAACAACTGCTAATTTCTTGCCTTCAAGAAATTCCAGAAAAGCGCCCCCGCCTGTTGAAATATAAGAGATTTTATCTTCAATATTATACTTACTAACTGCAGCCAGTGTATCACCACCGCCCGCAATAGTGAATGCATCAGAGTCAGCAATAGCTTTGGCCAACACTTCGGTGCCATTTGCAAACTGATCAAATTCAAACACGCCCAATGGACCATTCCAAACAATAGTGCCTGCATTTTTCATAATTTCTGCCAATTCCTTGGCAGAATTTGGACCGATATCAAAAATCATATCGTCCGCAGCAACACTTGTGGTACTTTTAGTTTCAGCCGTTGCAAATTCCGAAAACTCCTTGCCACAAACAACATCCGTTGGTACAGAAATCTGGCAATCCTCCATTAAGTTTTGTGCTGTTGGAATCAAGTCGTGCTCACACAAAGATTGACCCACAACATTGCCCTGTGCTGCAATAAAGGTATTGGCAATGCCGCCACCAACAACTAACTGATCGACAATCTTGGAAAGAGACTCCAAAACGGTTAATTTAGTTGACACCTTAGAACCACCAACAATAGCGACCAGTGGTCGTGCTGGATTGTCAAGTGCCTTACCAAGTGCGTCGAGTTCACCAACCAATAGTGGCCCTGCACAAGCAATTGGTGCAAACTGCACAACGCCATGTGTTGAGGCGTGCGCCCTATGCGCTGTACCGAAGGCATCTTGCACACAAACATCACACAAGGCCGCCATCCTTTTCGAAAGCGCCTCATCGTTTTCTTTTTCGCCTTCGTTAAACCGAACGTTTTCACAAAGGATCACTTCGCCATCGTCAAGCTCAACACCATCAAGCCAGTCTGAAACAAGTCTCACTTCTTGACCCAATAATTTGGATAAATGCTCAGCAACAGGCGCTAATGAAAACCTCTGTTCAAACTCACCAGCCGTTGGCCTCCCAAGATGCGATGTGAGGATCACTTTTGCACCCGCTTTAATGGCATGAATAATCGTTGGCAAAGAGGCCTGAATTCGCTTATCGCTGGTAACTTCGCCATCCTTAATAGGCACATTCAAATCCTGTCTGATTAAAACACGCTTACTGGATAAATCCAGGTCAGTCATTCTTAATACACTCATTATTCTCTCCGCCAGTTAGCAGTTTTACTGTGTTACAAACTCAGCTAAACGAAGCAAGTTACAGGTGTAGCTGTATTCATTATCGTACCAAGAAACCACTTTAACAAAAGTTGGGTCCATCGCAATACCAGCACCAGAATCAAAAATTGAGGCATAAGTACTGCCAACAAAGTCGCTTGAAACAACTTTCTCATCTGTATAACCAAGAACGCCTTTCATCGCGCCTGCTGAGGCACTTTTCATTGCATCACAAATAGCATCGTAATCAGCATCCTTGTTCAATTCAACGGTAAGGTCAACTACCGATACGTCCGAAGTTGGTATGCGGAAAGACATGCCTGTTAACTTGCCGTTTAGTTCTGGCAATACAACACCGACTGCTTTTGCCGCACCAGTTGATGAAGGAATTATATTCTCTAGAATTCCACGACCACCACGCCAATCTTTCATTGAAGGACCATCAACCGTTTTCTGTGTTGCTGTAGCTGCATGAACGGTTGTCATTAGTCCGCGTTTAACACCCCAATTGTCGTTCAATACTTTAGCAACCGGTGCCAAGCAGTTTGTTGTGCAAGAGGCTGCTGAAATAATCGCTTGGCCGTCGTAAGATTCATGGTTAACACCGTATACAAACATCGGTGTACCATCTTTTGAAGGTGCCGATTGAATGACTTTCTTTGCACCAGCATCCAGGTGGGCTTGACACCCTTCTTCAGTCAAGAAGAAACCCGTACAATCGATGACTAAATCAGCGCCAATCTCATCCCATTTAAGATCTGCAGGATTACGTTCTGCTGTCAGACGAATTTTCTTACCATCGATAACGAAATTGTTACCCTCAATGGCAACGTCTTTATCAAAACGCCCATGAACTGAATCGTACTTAAGCATATACGCCAAGTAATCGTTGTCCAATAAATCATTTACACCAACAACTTCTAGACCATCAAAATCCTTGTCAATTGCACGAAAAACCATACGACCAATACGGCCAAAACCATTAATGCCTACTTTAATTGTCATCTTTTAACTCCTAAAAAAATCAACCTAAAACCGACTCAACAGTAGCAACAACTTTCTCTACTGTAAAGCCAAAATGTTTAAACAAATCACCCGCAGGGGCCGACTCACCAAACGTTGTCATTACCACCAAGCCACCGTCAAGCCCAATGTACTTATACCAAGAATCAGCAACACCCGCTTCAATCGCAACACGCTTAACACCTGGTGTTAACACGGAATCTTTATATACTGAATCTTGTTCGTCAAATGCGTTCGTACATGGTATTGAAACCACACGAACCTTCTTGTCTACCATTGCTGTCGCTGAATCGACTGCAAGCGAGACTTCAGAGCCTGTTGCAATCAAAATAATATCAGCAGCGCCATCGCAATCTTTCAATACGTAACCGCCCCTCTCAATATTTGCCACCTGCTCGACTGTTCGCTCCATTGGCGTCAAGTTCTGGCGAGAGAAGATAAGAGCCGTAGGTGCATCACCTCTTTGCATAGCAACTTTCCAAGAAACACCAGATTCGATCGCGTCACACGCCCTCCAAGTATGGAAGTTTGGGATCACACGCATCGATGCAATTTGCTCAACAGCCTGATGCGTTGGACCGTCTTCACCTAAGCCAATAGAATCATGCGTGTATACGTAAATCGTACCAATTTTCATCAAGGCTGACATGCGAAGTGAATTGCGCATGTACTCCATGAACATCAAGAAAGTTGCGCCATAAACCTTGAATCCGCCATGCAAAACCATGCCGTTCATCATCGCAGCCATGCCGAATTCACGCACACCCCATGAGATGTAATTACCATTGGCATTATCGTGGTTAACAACCACTGAACCCGACCAATTCGTTAAGTTAGAGCCAGTTAAATCCGCTGAGCCACCAAACAACTCTGGCACAATCGGACCCATCGCTTCGATCGCATTTTGTGAGGCTTTTCTTGAGGCAATATTAGGCATTTCTTCTTGAGTCTTGGCAATGTAGTTGTCCATTTCCTCCGAGAAATTAGCTGGCAATTCACCCGCCATACGGCGCTCGAACTCACTCGCCTCAATAGGATAAGAAGCTTTATAAGCCTTAAACCTCTCGTTCCAGTTTTCTTCAACTTCAGCGCCCTGCGCCTTGTGATCCCAACCGTCATAAACCTCTTGTGGAATTTCAAATGGTGGATGCTGCCAGCCCAATTGTGCACGTGTTTTAGCAATTTCTTCGTCGCCCAAAGGGGCACCATGACAATCATGCGTTCCTGCAAGGTTCGGTGATCCAAAACCAATTACAGTTCGCGTACAAATCAATGTCGGCCTGTCGCCCATCCCTTTCGCTTCAGCGATTGCTGCATTTATTTCTTCCGCATCATGGCCATCGACATTCGCAATAACATGCCAACCATATGACTTAAAACGACCGGGAACGCCTTTTTCCATCCAATCACCAACATGACCATCAATAGAAATATCGTTGTCATCCCAGAATGCAATTAACTTACCAAGTCCAAATGTGCCCGCCATTGCGCAAGATTCGTGAGACAAACCCTCCATTAAACAGCCGTCGCCCATAAAGACATAAGTGAAGTGGTCAACAATTGCATGACCTGGTTTATTGAAAGTTGCAGCCAGTGTACGTTCAGCAATCGCCATACCAACCGCGTTGGTAATACCCTGACCCAGCGGTCCTGTTGTTGTTTCAACACCATCCGCATAACCATATTCAGGATGACCTGGCGTTTTTGCATGTAATTGACGGAAATTCTTAATTTCATCAATACTTAAATCATAACCAGTCAAATGTAACAATGAATAAAGCAACATTGACCCATGACCATTTGAAAGGACAAAACGATCGCGATCCGCCCACTTAGCATTACTAGGGTTGTACTTGAGGTGAGAGTTCCACAACACTTCAGCAATATCAGCCATGCCCATTGGGGCGCCTGGATGACCAGACTTAGCCTGTTGCACCGCATCCATACTTAGGGCGCGAATTGCATTCGCTAATACTCTTTGTTCTGACATTGTGGACCTTAACTACTATGAAGAAACCTTGCATTATACCTTAGAGGAAAGCGCGTCAATATCCACATAAAAACCTAAAAAATTCCCTTGCTCCTTATAGATTATCTATTTCAAAAAGTCGCTCAAAATAAAGATTATATATTCCGCTTTAAAGGTAAAAATATAAGAGATATTTTTACTATATTTCAAATTAAAATATATATTATTTCATGTTAAGTATATTAGAATTAAACTTTTTGCATTGGTCGCTTACTCCAACGTAATAAATATTAGGATCATTGTGATTTATAATTAATGAAAATTTAGGAGAAAAATGGCTCAATACGTAGTTTGGCTCAATGACGACGGCATGAACGATGTTGATAAAGTTGGCGGTAAAATCGCCTCTTTAGGGGAAATGATTGGAGCACTGAATGCAAAAGGTGTGTGCGTTCCTGGGGGCTGAATATAAAACAAGCCTCGTTTGAGGCTTGTTTTGATTTTTCTTGCTGATGCTTTTAAGAAGCTTTTAAGACATCCACCGCCACAACTTTATACTCTGGGCATTGGGTTTCTTCGTCTGTTACCGCACTGGTCACTTCGTTAATTAACACTTCTGGGAAGTGGAAGGTTGTGCGAACAACACCCCTCTTAACACGGTCAGTCACTTGAACATCAAGCGTTACTTCACCACGATCTGACTTCAATGTCGCACGATCGCCTGTTATTAGGTCTTTCGCCTGTGCATCTTTCGGGTTAAGCATAATGACGTCTTTCGTTAGAATATCCACATTCGAAGTACGGCGTGTCATTGTTGCGCAGTTATAGTGCTGAAGTTCACGACCGGTTGTCAAAATAAATGGATACTGGTCCTTGTGCTGAACCAACTCTTCAGACTCTCTCCAATCGTAATAATGGAATTTACCTTTGCCACGTTTGAATTCGCCAATATGTAGAATTTGTGTATCCTCGCCTTTCTTGTTCACTGGCCACTGCAAACCCATTGGGCTTTTGCCTAAAAGGTCCCAAGTAACGCCTTCGAAGAATGAGACAACATCCGATACCTCTTTAAGCACTTCAGCAGCATCATAATCTGGTTGATCAAAACCTAAGGTACGCATCATTTCAACAATGATTTGACCGTCAGTTTTACAACCCTTAAGAGGCTCGACCGCAGCATTAACTTGCTGGATTCTACGCTCAGTATTTGTAAAGGTACCACTCTTCTCAAGGAAAGTGGTGCCAGGAAGTACGACATCAGCCATTTTAGAGGTTTCAGTCATAAAGATTTCTTGAACAATAAGCAAATCTAGCGCCTCCATACTCTTCTTAACATGGTGAGTATTTGGGTCCGTTTGCACAACATCCTCGGCAAAAATCCATAGCGCTTTCACTGAGCCGTCGATGGCGCCATCAAACATCTCAGGAATTTTCTTACCGTCGGTAGTTGGCGAAGGCACGCCAAACTTATCTTCGTAATAATCTTGAACCTCTTTTTGATCCATCCATAAGTAGCCCGGACCGTGATGTGGTTGACAACCCATATCGGCAGCACCTTGAACGTTATTTTGACCACGCAGTGGATTAACACCAACACCTGGACGGCCCAAGTTACCCGTCATCATCGCAAGGTTAGAAATCAGCATCACAGTTTGTGAACCTTGTGAATGCTCAGTCACGCCCAAACCATGGAATTCCATCGCATTATTAGCGCTAGCATAGGCGATCGCCACAGATTTAACTGCTTCTTTATCTACACCACAAATAGCGGACATTGCATCGACGTCAAGCTCTTTAATTTGATCGATAAATTCAGCACCACCTTCACAGCGCTCTTCAATAAATGCCTTGTCAAGAAGGTCGGCTTCAACAATGTAATATTGGATCATGTTCAACAAAGCAACGTTAGTTCCCGGCTTTAATTGCAAATGATGATCGGCCATACGAGCCAAATCAGTTCTAACGGGGTCAATCACAATCAATGTCGCACCTGACATCGCCTGTTGCTTAATTTTCGCACCGGTTACTGGATGCGCAGCTAATGGGTTTGCGCCAATAACAATCATCAAGTCAGCGAGTGGAATGTCGGCTGTAGAGTTTGTGCCAGCACCGGTACCAAAGGCTTGTTGCATGCCCCAAGCTGTTGGTGAATGACAAACACGTGCACAACAGTCAATGTTGTTAGTGCCAACTACTTGGCGAATCATTTTTTGGAATAGGAAATTCTCTTCATTGGTACAACGTGCTGAAGAAATGCCCGCAATCGCATCAGGGCCATGCTCGGCCTTGATAGATTCAAATTTATCTTTAATGTAACCGAACGCCTCATCCCATGAACATGGAACCAGCTCGCCATTTTTACGAATCAATGGTGACGTTAAACGATCTTCATGATTGTAGAATTTAAAAGCATAACGACCTTTCAAACATGTGTGGCCTGCATTAATTGAGTCTTGTGGTGCACGAATTGATAGCACCTCGTTATTCTTAACCGCCACTTCTAGGTTGCAGCCCACGCCACAGTATGAGCATGTTGTACGAACTGTTTTATCCGCTTCAACTGATTTTGATTGAAATACGTCTGAAATCGCTGATGTTGGGCAAGTTTGTGCACAAGCACCACACGAAACACAAGACGAGTCACCGAATAACATGTCGTTATCGGTTGTAATGCGCGATTCAAAACCACGGCCTGTCATTGTTAATGTGAACTGACCCTGAACTTCGTCACAAGCGCGCACACAACGTGAACAGTTAATACACTTAGACAGGTCCATACGCATGTAGGAATGGCTCAGGTCTTTCTCACGATCAATATGGTTAGCGCCCTTGGCGTAACGAATTTTTCTTACGCCTACGCTAGCAGCAACGTCTTGTAGCTCACAGTTGCCATTGACTTCACAAGTCAAACACTCAGGCGGGTGATCACTTAAAACCAATTCAACGATGTTTTTGCGCAGTTTTCTGATGCTGTCAGAGTTTGTCAAAACATGCATGCCTGGGCTAATTGGTGTATGGCACGAGGCCACTGTTCTCTTAGGGCCATCTTCGTTAAAACAAACCTCTACCGAGCAAACGCGACAAGCGCCATAAGGCTTTAAGTTGACATCATCACAAAGCGTTGGAATGATTTTATCGCCCAGTGCTTTGTTGGTAAATTCTAGAACTGAAGTTGAGTCATCAAAAGGAAACTCAACGCCATCTATAAATACGCCTTGTGGATTATCCGACATATTATTTCTCCATATAAGGTTTAAACTCATCGGCACAATGCTCGAGTAAGTTTTTAACAGGAAGCGGTAGACCGCCACCAAGGGCGCATAATGAACCAACTTCCATTGTTTCTAATAAATCTTGAATCAGCTCTTCTGAGAACTTCTGATTGTCTTCTATCGCCGATTGTAACATTTCTTTGCCGCGAGTAGCACCCAAACGACATGGGAAGCACTTGCCGCAAGACTCGTGAGCAGTGAATTCAAACAAGTGTTTGGCATACTCTACTGCTGAAAATGACTCGGGAATACAAACGAAACTCGCATGCCCCATTAAGAAGCCACCTTCGGAAAACGACTCAAAGTCTAGCGTCAATGTACGCAGAATATCAATCGGCACGCAGCCTCCCAGTGGACCGCCAACTTGAATGACTTTAATATCATCATTAAAACCACCACCAATTTCATCAATAATGATGCTCATTGGTGTAGCCATATCGACTTCGTAAAGCCCAGGGTTGTTAAAGTAGCCGTCCAAAGAGATTAGCTTGGTGCCTGTTGAGCGACCGTTGCCAATTTTCTTGAATGACTCACCACCAAGCTTAAAGATTGCTGGCACTGCCGCCAAACTCTCAACGTTGTTGACAACCGTTGGTTTTTTGTACAAACCTTCAACAGTTGGGAATGGAGGACGCACATCAACCTCAGCACGTCGGCCTTCGATTGAAGCAATTAGTGCTGTTTCTTCACCACAAATGTAGGCGCCTTGACCTTCAACAACACTCATGTCAAAGTCAAAACCCGTGCCTAGAATATTATCGCCCAATAAACCGAGCTCACGCAATTTGGCTAATGCCTCATCAGTTGCTTTAATTGATTCTGGGTATTCGCCGCGAATGTATAGAAAACCCTGCTTTGAACCAATAAGGTAGCCACAAATGACCATACCAAACAATACTTTAAGTGTTTGCTCTTCCAGAAGGTATCTATCAGAGAATGCACCCGGATCGCCTTCGTCAGCGTTACAAACCACGTATTTAGCGCTCGCCTCTTGTGCCTGACAGAACTCCCACTTCATACCAGTAGGGAAGCCTGCACCACCACGACCACGTAGGCCAGACTCTTTAAGAGTGTTGATTAGCTCTACTTTGTCTGCTGCGAAGCAAGTTTCTAATAATTTTTTAAAATCGTCGAATGATGAGAATATTTCATCTTCGACTAGGAATGAAGTGTCTGAATATGACTTCATTGTGTAATCTGGACTAGTGTGGTCGCCAGCAATAATGCTGTCTAATTTGTTAATATCATCGCCAGAATAATTCTTGCCTTCATAGTGGAACGAACTGTTTTCGTAACATCTACCCAGACAAATCATTTCTCCGACATTTTCTTCACCAAATTTTGCATTTAATGTGTCAGAGACTGCGCCTTGTGTGCCGCGACAAAGACAAGCGCTGCCAGTACAAACGTAGGCTTTTTTACTTTTAAAATCTTCACTAAAGAAGTCGTAAAAACTCTTGGTGCTGTGGACGGTTGAAACACCCAAGTTGTAGTCACCTGCCAACTGGTTGTCAGTCGCTTCAGTAGGGCTTGCTGCAATTTTTCCAAACAATGGGTTTTTGTCGTCTTTCTTGCCTGACAATAAACTGATATTTCTAGACATTCAATCTCCTAAGATTAGTCTTTGATACGCCATGCACCATTATAAATATTATATGTGTTTTTCTTGATAAAACCGATTAAAGTAATATCAAATTTCCTTGCTAAATCTAGGGCTAATGAGGTTGGCGCCCCAATTCCAGCTATCATCCCAATTCCCGCCATCAGCGCTTTTTGAATGATATCAAAGCCCAATCTTCCCGAACACATAATAAATTGCTCGCTAGGATTCAACATATCGTTACTTCTAACATGGCCAATAAGCTTATCAAGAGCATTGTGCCTACCTACATCTTCAGCCAAATGCAGCAACTCACCACCAGCACTGATAAGACCGCTAGCATGAACGCCGCCAGTATTGGCAAACTGTTCTTGTTTTGCCCTTAATATATCGGGCAATTTTGTAATCAGATCAACACTCACTATGGGCATTGATTTCTCTATCTGTGGTTCATAGGCAATCTCAATCGCATTTAGCGTACCCTTGCCACAAACTCCACAGCTAGAACTCACCATAAAATGGCGTTGTAAATTCTTTAAATCTAATTGATTTCCCTTGCCCAGTGTTACCAGCAAAGAATTATCAACATTGTAGAGGCCTTTATTAGTGCCTCTTACCGCAATACTTTCAATTGCGTTTTTGTCATTAATGACACCTTCAGAAAACAGAATACCGGAAACCAATGAATAATCATCGCCCGGCGTTCTCATGGTAACCATTAATGGCTCTTCAATCCACCCCCCATTTGAGAAATATCGTATGATAATCTCAAGCGGCTCTTCTATTGCGATACA
>CAWVVS010000020.1:0-15159 GCA_963933655.1 uncultured Candidatus Thioglobus sp.
AAAAAATGGCGTTAGTCGTTGATGAGCAAAATAAATTTGATCCTCATTATAAAAACATGGCTCCAAGTTATGATGGCTTTGCCTATCAGGCTTCGTTGGCGCTGGTTTTTGAAGGCAAGGAGCAACCTAATGGCTACACTGAGGATGTGTTGATTCGATTTAGACGTAAAGCTTTGGGTTTGGATTGATTAAATAAAACTTTTTTTGCAACTTTAAACTACCGAAAACCTTTTCAAAAAATTGATTATTTTTCTCCTTAGGTCTTTTCACCTTTCTGCCCTACAGTTTAGATTTATAACGCTCATTTTGATGAAACAGCATCACATTTGATTTCTGAAATAAATATATAAAATATAGGAAATTTTCAATATAGACTTTCTGAGGGTCTAGAAATAATCAAAAAGGGCTATTTAAAGGCTCAAAAGGCTGTTTTTAACGGCTTTTAGACTGTTTTGAGGCCTTTAGTAAGACGACAAACAAAAATTTAGGAAATTATCGATTTCCTTGAATTAATCGTAAGATTTTCGCCCAGAAAGTGCATGGGCAATGGTATTAATATCGGCGTATTCTAATTCACCACCGAGTGGTATGCCGTGAGCAATCCTGGTGGTTTGAATCGAGTGTTTTTTGGCTAAATTGTGAATGTAGTGAGCAGTAACTTCGCCTTCAATTGTGGCATTGGTAGCAAGGATTATTTCGCTTACCTCTTCGTTTTCAAGTAGATTTTCAAGTTCGTCAAGACCGAGTTCAGCGGCACCAATGCCGTCAATAGGGGAGAGGTAACCACTCAGCACAAAGTATTTTCCTGAGTAAACACCGCTTTGTTCGATGGCGTGTATATCACTTGGCGTTTCAACAATGCATAATTGGGAGCTATCACGTACATTGTTAGTGCAAATATCGCAAATTTCCTTTTCTGTAAGGGTCCGGCATCTCGCACAATTTTTGACGTGCTCCATAGCATCAACCAGTGCTTTGGCTAGCTCAAAGCCACCTTCACGGTTTCGCTCAAGTAAATGATAAACAAAACGTTGGGCGCTTTTTGCACCAACACCAGGCAGCACACAGAAGGTTTTGTTTAATTTTTCAATCATGGAATTATTCATAACAATTTAGAGTGGTAGATTCAATCCGCCAGTAACACCTTTCATTTTCTCTTCAGAAATTCTATTGACTTGAGATTCTGCATGGTTAATTGCTATCATAACAAGATCTTCAAGCATTTCTTTGTCATTCAATAGGTTTATATTAATTTCAACAGATGTAGCTTCGTGTTGGCCATTGATGGTTATTTTTATATCGCCTGAAGCTGATTCACCAATGCAACTTAGTTGTTTTATTTCATCTTGAGCAATTTTCATATCGGCTTGCATTTTTTGCGCTTTTTGCATCATGCTAGCCATGCCACCTTTAAACATTGGGAGCCTCCTCTAAGGGTCTGATTGATTTTGGATCTACTTTACTATTAAAGGCTTTTTCCAATACTTGGACGCCTTCATCATTTAGATAGTTTTCTTCTAATTTTTGGCGTAGAGCTTGCTCAGCAATGCCTTCCTTTTTTGCTAAAGATTGATTGTTTGTTTCGCCAAATTCAATAGTAACACTGATGCTACTGAACTTCTCTAGGAGTGTTGCCTCAATCGCTTTTTGCGTATTAGTTGTCAGTAAATTACTAAACCCTGAATCAAGTTTTAGGGTTAGTTTGTTATCTTTAAATTGAGTAAAAATAGTGTTCTTAACTAGCATTTTTGCAGCGCCTTTAAAGGATAGCTGCTGAATTAATGTCTCCCAATCAGCTTGATTGTTGATTGGAATGTCGAGGGTCTCGGTATTCGTAGTTTCTTGCTTGTTAGATACTGCTTTTTTTGAGGTGGTGATTGTTTCGTGTTTCGATTCTGGTTTTTTCTTACTTTTTAAATCTAAAGGAGTTTTAATGACTGTCTTTTCTTCTTTAGTTTTTTGGTTGATTTTTAGAGTTTTTTTTTCAACCACATGCTCGGAATGAAAAGCAATCATTCTCAGTAGTGTCATTTCCAACCCAACTTGCTCGCTTGGCGAGTGCAAAAGATCTCTTTGACCGTTAATAGCGATTTGGTAATATAGTTGTAAATCGTGAACAGATATTTGATTTGAAAGAGCGTGGATTTGCTTAGAGCTCTCGGTATTATTGGGCAAGATTTGTGCGATTGAGATTTGGTGTATAAGGGAAGTTAAATCTTTGAGCGCGTTGTTTAAGTTCTCACCTTGGTGAGCGAGCTTTCTCACAAATGCAATAATTTCAGCCGGTTTTCTTTCAATAAGTAGAGTTGCCAGTTCAACAATATCATCGTGCTGAACAAGACCCAACATGGCTTTTATGTCTTTCTCTAAAACACTTCCGTTACCATAAGAGATTGATTGATCGAGCAAGCTTAGAGCATCACGCATAGAACCATTGCCAAAATCGGCAATTTTGGATAACGCAGACTCTTCATAATCAAGTTCTTCGGCAGCCATGATAAACTTAAGTTGACCGAGAATCTCATCATGAGTAAGCTTATTAAGGGTGAACTGGAGGCAGCGCGAAAGAACAGTAATGGGCAGTTTTTGCGGATCCGTGGTGGCTAATAAAAACTTAATATGTGATGGTGGCTCTTCAAGGGTTTTGAGTAGTGCATTAAAACTACTCTTTGAGAGCATGTGTACTTCATCGATTAAGTAGACTTTAAAGCGATCTTTGGTGGGTAAATATTGCGCATTTTCTAAGATTTCGCGCATATGATCTACGCCTGTGTGTGAGGCGGCATCTAGCTCGATTAAATCAATCGATTGGCCTTGGTCGATTTCGATACAGGTTGTGCATTTTCCACATGGATTGGCGCTAACACCTTGTTCGCAATTGACCGATTTTGCAAAAATACGAGCGATGGTTGTTTTGCCAACACCTCGAGTACCAGTAAATAAAAACCCATGGTGAAGGTTGTTGCTATTGAGGGCATTAACCAAGGTTTTAACGGTGTGCGTTTGACCCACCAATTCTTCAAAGGTGTGAGGTCGGTATTTTCGCGCTAAAACTTGGTAGTGTTCACTCATTAATGTCGGTATAACAATTGTAGTGTAAGTAGCGCCGAGAATAGAATCCAACACAAGAAAAAACTATTACCGTTGCTCCCTTCCGGGCCTGGCGGGGTTCATAATTATTCATTGTCGGTTTACCCTCGACACTGAGGAATATTTTACTGCAATTGGATATTTCTTAGTGACTGAAAATCACTTTCATAGTAATAAAAATAGCCACCAGATAATTAACTGTGCAAGCCTTTTTCAACTTGGTAGCGATCGTAAATTAAAGGCCATATTTTGCCAACTTGACCATGATTAATTAACACATCATCAATTTTAGTGATCGGAATCACTTCACGTGTTGAGCTGGAAATCCAAACCTCATCCGCATTAAACAAGTCTTCTTTTGAAATGGTTGCCTCTTCGGTGTTGATATTGCAATAATCTGCGCATTCTAGTATTACTTCTCGAGTAATTCCTGGGAGGATGTGTGGACCCTTCGGGTGGGTGTAAACACAGCCATTTTTAACGATAAAAAGATTGGCGCTTGAGCACTCTGTGACAATATTGTTACGACAAAGAATCACGTCTTCGACGTTATTTTGCTTTGCCTCTTGGGCGTACATAATGTTTGCAAGAAGAGAAGTAACTTTGGTGTTGCATTGACTCCAGCGTATATCATCACGAGTTATTGCTGAAACTCCTTTTAGAAAATCCTCTTTACGAACAACTTCAAAAGGGCTTGATTGTATATAAACAGTGGGCTTAAGTTTGCCATAGGTGTGCTTTCTGTCAGTGTCACAACCTCTTGTTACCTGTAAATATATGTATTGATTGTCGTGTTGTGGATGGTAATCAATGAGTTGTTGAAGTATTGCGCGCCACTGTTCTTGTGTGTGTGGATTGGGTATTTTGATGGTTTTTAAGCTCTCACAAAGCCGGTCAAGATGTGGGTTAAGGCAGAAAATATTACCTTTGTACACAGGGAGGACTTCATAAACACTGTCGCCAAACAGAAAGCCTCTGTCCATTACTGAAATAAAAGCTTTATCTTTTTCAATAAAATTGCCGTTTAAATAAACCATAGTTGTGGCCCTTCTAAAAGAGCATTTTAATAGAGTCAATCATTCTTGCAAAAAAACCGGATTCAGACGCGTCTTCAAGTGCGACTAATGGCATACGAGCCAACACTTCATCTTTAAAACTAAGCACCAGCTCGCCAACATTGTCACCAAGTTCAATTGGCGCTACTAGCTTTTGGTATAAATGTATAGTTTGTGTTGTATGCCTAAATTGGTTGCGAGGTAGGGTTAGGTATGGTGAGTCAACAACACCCACTTTAATACTGCTTTTCTCAGACTTGAATACAGGCACTTGCTGGGAGACGTCATTAATGGATTGTGTTTCAAAGAATCTGAAACCGTAGTCTAGGAGCTTTTGCGTTTCTGAGACGCGAATCGTAGAACTATTAGAGCCAAGAACGATGGAAATAAGGCGCATACCAACACGGTTGGCGCTGGTGACTAGGCAGTAACCAGCTTTTTTGGTGTAACCCGTTTTAAGGCCATCAACAGTAGCGTCGGACCAGAGTAATTTGTTGCGGTTGCTTTGTTTGATGTCGTTATACGTAAATTCTTTTTGGCTGTACCATTTATAGAATTCAGGAAATTCACGAATGATAGCAGAAGCAAGAATGGCCATATCATTTGCTGTTGTGTATTGGTTGTCATTTGGCAGACCTGAAGCATTTTCAAAATTGGTGTTTGTCATGCCAAGGTCCATCGCATACTCATTCATAAACAGTACAAACGTACCTTCTGAGCCAGCAACGTGTTCTGCCAGAGCTACTGAAGCATCATTACCAGACTGAATAATCATTCCCTGTAATAGGTCTTTAAGTTTTATCAGTTTTCCGACTTCGATAAAACTTCTAGAACCTCCTGTTCTCCATGCCTTTTCGCTAATTTTGACTTCATCTTCAAGGCCAATAAATTCTTCTTTAATGCGCTGAAAAATAACATAAGATGTCATTAATTTGGCAAGGCTCGCCGGCGCTCTTTGTTCGTCTGAATTGTTTTCGGCAATAATTTTTCCTGAATTATGATCTAAAACAATGTAGGCGGCTGCACCGATAACCGGTGCTTCGGGAATGTAGAATTTTGGGTCTTTTGCTGCACTAACGCTGCCTGCCAGAAAAAAGATTAAAAGGGTTTTAATAAGTGAAGAGAGTGATAGAAATTTCATAGAAAGTTGACTTTAAATAGTTGAAGTGAGTTATTGCTTTAATTGTTTAGATAATTGATAAACAGACACCATATAACGGTTATCGTGATTATAGCGAGTAATGGCATAAAAGTTCCAGAAAGTAAGCAAATTTGTTTGCTTCATCTTTGTAAATATCTCGGTACTTTATGTTTATGAATGGACATGATAATGCCAAAGCTTGCCATCAATGTCATTAATGATGAGCCACCGTAGCTGACTAATGGAAGGGGCACCCCGACTACTGGTAGGAGACCAGAAACCATAGCAATATTGACAAAGACATAAGTAAAAAAGATTAGCGACAAACTAGCGCCTAACAATTTAGAAAAATTATCTTCGCAGCGTAGTGACAGGCTAAAGCAACGATAGATAATCAATCCATATAATATCAGTAGTAAAAGAACACCAAGAAACCCCATTTCTTCTGCTAATACTGAAAAGATAAAATCAGTTGAATCTTCCGGTAGAAAATCAAGTTGAGATTGGGAGCCTTGTCCCAATCCTTTGCCGGTGAGCCCACCAGAACCGATTGCTATTTTGGATTGCAAAATATGGTAGCCAGATCCAAGTGGATCGGATCCTGGATCGAGTAATGTTAAAATTCGATTTTTTTGATAAGCAATCAACAAAAAATTCCAGACAACATAAAGCGCGCCTGAGGCAAGGCTTAATAACAAGCCAAAATTAAGCCATGGGTTTTTTAATAATTTAACGCTGACACCTGAGAAAAATAAAACATAAACGCCTGAAGCGCCAATCAAAAGCGAGGTGCCCAAATCGGGTTGTTTCGCAATCAAAAGAACAACGCTAACAATTGCACCCAAAGAAATCAATGTAGGAATTGTCTTGGGTGGCATGGTTCTCTCAGAAAGGATCGATGCAATGGCAATGGGTACAATAACTTTCATCATCTCTGAGGGCTGAAACTTGATTAAACCGAGGTTGAGCCAACGCTGTGCACCACCGCCAGAAGTACCAAAGAACAACACCATAATAAGCAGAAAAATACCAATAACTATTAATATAGGTGCTGATCTTTTGAGATATAGAGGTGGTATTTGTGCTACAACCAACATCACGCAAGTTGCAAGCGCAAAATGGGTTAATTGCTTATATACAGGTCCTAAAGAACCGCCCGAACTACTGTAGAGAGTCAATAAGCCAAGAGCGGCAATCATTACGATTAAAAGAAGTAGTGGTGTATCAATTTTAAAGTAGAGATAGAAAAGCTTTATTTTTTTGTATAAAAAAGCAATCATAAAATTAACAAACCAACCGCACGAGCATCTGAGAGCAGTAAATTAAAACTACTGCAAGCCGAAATGTTATTCATACTCTCAACGCCTAGACCAAACTCACCAAGAGAAACTAATTGCTTGGGAGGTAGAAAAACCACCTTCGTTCCCGTACCAACAATTAATAAATCAAGTGGCTCCTGAGACGTGAGCTGGAAGAGTAATTTTTTGTCAATTTCAGTTATGGATTTTATTGAAAGCTCTAGGCTACCTTTGGGTGAAATAAAACATGGCGTTTTTAATTCTCCATGAGTTAATATGACCGACGATGAATTGCAAGAGACAATGGAGTTATGGTTAAAGTCTTGTTGAGTAAATTCCATTGAAATGCTAAAGGTATTTGGTTATTGGTAGATAATTATATCAGTGTAAAATTATTACTTCATTTGAATTAATTAGTGCCACTTAAGTTGTGTCTAATTATCAGTATCTAAGCCAACAATAATCAACCTTATGAAATCCAGATTTGCACCATCTCCCACAGGTTATCTCCATATAGGCGGTGCGAGAACTGCGCTTTTTGCATGGCTGTGGTCGAAAAAGAATAATGGCCAATTTATACTCAGAATTGAAGATACAGATAGAGAGCGGTCAACTCAGACATCCGTTGACGCAATATTGCAAGGTATGGAGTGGCTTGGTCTGGACTATGATGAAGGACCAATTTATCAATCTGATCGCTTTGATCGATACGAAGAAGTTACCAATCAATTGCTTCAAGAGGGTAAGGCTTATTACTGCGAATGCTCTAAAGAGCGTTTGGAAAAATTGAGAGAAGAAAAAGTAGTCGCTGGTGAAAAAGCAAAATATGACGGTTGCTGTCGTAACAAAAAATTAACCAGTGGTGTTGTTCGTTTTCTCAATCCAGACAAGGGAAAAGTAGCCTTTAGGGACCATGTTAAAGGCGACATTGAAATCGCAAATTCAGAGCTTGATGACTTGATTATTGCACGCTCTGATGGCTCGCCTACTTATAATTTGACGGTTGTAGTTGATGACCACGATATGGCGATTGATTGTGTTGTTCGTGGCGATGATCACATCAACAACACGCCAAAACAGATCAATTTATACACTGCACTTAATTGGGACTTGCCGGCTTTTTCTCATGTGCCGATGATCTTGGGTAGTGATGGCGCACGCTTATCAAAACGTCATGGTGCCGTCAATGTCATGTCGTATAGGGATGAAGGGTTTTTACCAAAAGCGCTCTTAAACTACATTGTGCGTCTTGGCTGGTCACACGGCGATCAAGAGGTTTTTTCATTAGAAGAAATGATTGATTTGTTTGATCTTGATAATATCAACAAAGCGCCAGCGAGTTTTAACCAAGAAAAGTTGATTTGGTTGAATCAGTCCTATATCAAAAATACTGACATTTCAGAATTAATTCAACAGTTGCAGTGGCACATAAAGCAGCGCTCGATTGACGTTAACAGTGGACCTAGAATAGAGGATGTGGTTAAATCGTTGCGAGACAGATCAAAAACTCTGGTGGAAATGGCTGATGGATGCGTTATGTTTTACCAAGATTTTGCAGCTTTTGATGAAAAACAAGCCAGTAAGCAATTCAACAGTAAATCACAAGTTATTATCGAAATCCTTCACTCAAAACTCTCAAAGCTTGACATTTGGAATGCTGATTCTGTGCACGGAGTAATCCAGAGTGTTTGTGAGCAGGAGGCGGTTGGTTTTGGTAAGGTGGGGCAACCTTTTAGGTTAGCACTAAGTGGTAATGGCAAGGCGGGCAGTATTGACGTTTGCGCTGAACTTGTTGGCAAGAATAGAACGTTGGCTAGACTGCAAATGGCCATCAATTATTCTAAAACGAGTTGAGTCTCAATCTAAATAAAAGGTTGTGATGAACTTGGCGTTCACTGATGTTATTTTTGCGATCGCACCAATTTTCATGCTGATGATTATTGGCAATCTATTGAGGCGAAATCAAATACTAAATGAGGCGTTTTGGAGCCTGAACGATAAACTTGTGTACTGGACTCTAATGCCAGCGCTACTGTTTAATGAGATTTCACAAATTCATTTTTCCCCGGCACTTTTTGGCAGTTATGCCTTTGTTATTCTTAGTGGTTTTTTTGTCGTTATCTTGTTATCGATTTTATTGGGAAAAATTTGTGGCTACTCGGGTGCTATATCAAGCTCGGTTATGCAGGGTGCTGCTAGACACAATGCTTTTATTGCACTGGCCATTTCCGGCAGTCTCTTTGGCGCTAAAGGTTTGGCAATCGGAACCAGTCTTATGGCTATCCTTATTCCCGTTGTTAATGTTGTCATAGTGACATTTATGGTGATTGTGCTGCAAGATGTTAAATCCAATAACGCAAAACCAAAATTAACTGACATTGTTACAGAGCTGGCAAAAAACCCGCTTATTTTATCGATTATTGTGGGTATTGTCTTCTCGGTAATGGGGGCAAGAGATGTGCCTATTATTCATGAAACAACTCGGTTGTTAGGGTTGGGCGCTATACCCATCCTCCTTTTAGGGCTTGGTGCAAACATCAAAATTAAGAATCTTTCGATTAAAATTAGTCCGGTCGTTATCTCGTGTGTTTTAAAACTGGCTATTTTTCCGTTGGTTGTTTATTTTGTCAGTGGATTTTTTGAATTTAACACGACTGAAAAAATTGTTTTGGTTATATTTGGTTGCGTGCCAACAGCTGTTAGCTCTTATACGCTGGCAAAGCAGTTGGGTGGTGAGACCGAACTAATGACAAGTATTATCACTCTACAAACGGCATTGTCTTTTATTACCATTCCACTAATCTTAGCTTTTATTACTTAGAACTCAACAGTGTGTTTTTTTCTACAATGGGCAATCCTATGAAATAAGTGGTATCCAGTAAGTTTGGTGATATAATAGGCGCAAGAATTCTCTTGATTCTACTTTTCTATTTCACTTTTCAAATATCATGAACGATAAAATTAAAGCGGTCTCAGACGCGTCTTTTGATGCTGACGTTATTAAGTCATCTCAACCAGTTTTAGTAGATTTTTGGGCAGAATGGTGTGGTCCTTGTAAGGCTATTGCACCCATTCTAGATGACATTGCAAATGAATATGATGGTCGTGTGACTATCGCTAAAGTCAACGTTGATGAAAACGTGCAGACACCACCAAAATACGGCATTAGGGGTATTCCTACCATGCTTTTATTTAAAGATGGCACAGTTGAAGCCACCAAGGTTGGGGCATTATCAAAAGCTGAATTGAGTGCGTTTATAGACGCTAATATTTAAACTAATTTTTTTAACAAAATAAAAACTTAAAACACCAATCACTGTCGGCGCAACTTGTGCTGTCAGTTACACAGTTCCTCAATACAATCTGTATTAAACCCACCGTTCGACACCCGTCAACATAAATATCACTAACAATCAATTATGAAATTATCAGACCTTAAAATCCAGAAACCATCTGAACTTATGGAAATGGCACAATCTTTGGGCATTGAAAACATCTCAAGAGCTAAAAAACAAACACTTATTTTTGCAATATTGAAACATAAGGCAGACAATGATGAAGAGGTTTTGGGTGACGGTATATTGGATATTTTGCAAGATGGTTACGGTTTTCTGAGGTCTGCAAACGACTCATATGTTTCTGGTCCTGATGATATTTATGTTTCACCAAACCAAATTAGACGCTTTAATCTTTCAACTGGTGATGTGGTTACTGGCAAGATCCGTGCACCAAAAAAAGGCGAAAAATATTTTGCCCTAGTTAAAGTTTTAGAGGTTAACGGTGACAAGCCGGAAAATGTTAGAAATCGCGTTCCTTTCTCTTCACTTACTCCATTGCACCCAAATGAAAGGCTAATTCTTGAGATTGGTAATGGTGGTACAGAAGACATTACTGCCAGAGTAATTGACCTGGTTGCACCATTTGGTAAGGGTCAAAGGGGTTTGCTGGTTGCACCACCTAAAGCCGGTAAGACTATGATTATGCAAAATATCGCATCGTCAATTGCTGCTAACCATCCAGAATGTGAATTAATTGTATTGCTAATTGATGAACGACCTGAAGAGGTGACTGAGATGGAGCGCACAGTCAGAGGTGAAGTCATTTCTTCTACTTTCGACGAACCTGCAAACCGCCATGTTCAGGTCGCCGAAATGGTCATCGAAAAAGCCAAAAGACGTGCTGAACAAGGAAAAGACGTCATCATTCTGCTTGACTCAATTACTCGTTTGGCACGGGCCTATAACACGGTTGCCCCATCTTCTGGTAAGGTATTGACCGGTGGTGTTGACGCCAACGCACTGCAAAGACCCAAACGTTTTTTTGGTGCTGCTAGGAATATTGAAAACGGCGGTAGTATTACTATTATTGCGACTGCACTGGTTGATACAGGTTCAAAAATGGACGAGGTAATCTATCAAGAATTCAAGGGTACTGGTAATATGGAATTGCACCTTGAGCGTCGTCTTTCTGAAAAACGTATTTTCCCTGCAATTAACATCAATGCCTCAGGTACACGTCGTGAGGAGTTGATTACCGATGAGCAAGAGTTGCAGAAAATGTGGATTTTGCGTAAAATTCTACATCCAATGGATACTGTTGAAGCTGCAGAATTCTTGATTGAAAGACTTAGATTTTCTAAGACTAATAATGAGTTCTTTGATTCAATGAAGCAAAAGAAATAGTCGTTATTATCTCGAAGACTCGTTCGCCTCATTATGAAAACGAATCTGCTTAAAATTATTCAATACCAAAATAGTCGCATTGCTCGGTATCTCATGCGTAACGTCAGTGTGTTGTTTTTTGCCATGATCTTTATTATTGGCTTGGTCGTTTTTGGTAACCAGTTTGTTTTAATGGTTAATGAGAGTGTTCGCCAAGGCGTACCCATTCAAGAATTAATGCCACTCATTGGCTTTAATATGATCAGAGATGTGCCTATTATTTTTTCTCTTTCTTTGTTTTTAGCAATTATTCTTGCCGTCTCTCAGATGTACAAGAATTCCGAGGCTATTGTACTAAATTCACTGGGTTTGGGCGACAAGCACTTTATGGTGTTTATTCAACCGGTAGTTGTTGTGTCTGTTCTCTTTATTTTATTTTTGACAACTTTTGCAGTACCATGGGCCAAAGAACAAAAAAATCTAATTGTTGAAGAAACCAAAAACGCATCTGAGTTTTCTTTTATTAAAGAAGGTGAATTTCAAGAGTTTAAAGATGGCGAGATCGTGTTTTATGCCTCTGAATCTTCAACACCCAATGATACCCAAGAGCAAAATATGGAGGAAATCTTCATTTATGCCTCAGCCAAAGGAAAACCTTTAATTGTCTTAGCTTCTGAAGCAACAAAATACACAGATCCTGAAACACGTAGCGTATATTTGCGACTTAAGAATGGCACGCGTTATCACGGCATCCCAAGCAGTAAAAACAAAAGCATCCTTGAATTTGATCAATACGATTTGCAAATTATTTCAGGTGAGATGCAAGAAACTGAAATTATCTATACCGAAATTGAAGGCCGCTCGACACTTGATCTTTTTAAAGAAACAGGCAGAGATGCCTCTGCTGAATTACAATGGCGCCTCTCACAACCACTTAGTGTACTCATACTGTCAGCGCTTGGTGTATTATTGGGTAAGGCATCACCACGCGGTGGAAAAAGTATCGGCTTATTAATTGGTGTTGTTGTTTTTATGCTATACAATAACGGACTATTAATGGCTAAAAGCGCTCTAGAGCGAGGCGAGATAGACGCTTCTACTGGTCTTTGGTGGATCCATTTGTTAGTTATTTTCCTGACATTTTTGCTTTATCAGTTCAGGTACACAAGACTGTCCGCCTACCTTGTTAAATTATCCGTTTTATATAAGAGAGAGAAAATAAATGCCTAGCACTCCAAGTAAAATTTTAGAGGTTTTTGATAACCCCAATCCTGAGAGAGATTTTGTTATTCGTATAAGAATGCCAGAATTTACCTGTTTGTGCCCGATGACTGGTCAACCTGACTTTGCCATTTTGAACCTTGAGTATATTGCCGATGAGCGATGTGTTGAATTAAAAGCGTTAAAAAACTACATTTGGTCTTTTCGTAATGAAGGCGCATTTCATGAAGCTGTAACCAACCAAATCTTGAGTGACTTAGTTGATGCGCTTGATCCGCGCTTCATGCGGTTGGAGGCAGAATTCAGTGTCCGTGGTGGCATATATACAACGGTAGTTGTTGAACATCAGTGCCCTAATTGGAAGCCAAAAAAAGTTGTTCGTCTATGATGCCAGTTCGTCAAACGATACAATTTGACAAGAAATTATTAGATAAAGACGCCCTAAAAATTGTTAATGTTTTAACTAAAAATGGCTTTGAAGCATATCTTGTTGGCGGTTGTATACGTGATTTACTGCTTGGCTTTGAGCCCAAAGATTTTGATATTGCCACTAGCGCAACACCTGAGCAGGCACACAAGCTATTTAAGCGTTCAAGGATAATTGGTAGGCGTTTTCGCTTATTACACGTGATGTTTTCACCAAGAAAATTTCTTGAAGTGGCGACATTTCGTGCGGGAAAGGTACAGACGAGCAATAATGGCATTGTTAGAGACAACCTTTATGGCACTCTAGAAGAAGACGCCTTTCGTAGAGATTTTACCGTTAATGCGTTGTATTACGATGTGTCCAAATCAGAAGTTATTGATTTTATTGACGGGCTTGACGATCTTAGGGCTGGTCGAATAGAGATGATTGGTGATCCAATTGAACGCTTTGAAGAAGACCCAGTACGAATGATTCGTGCTGTTCGTTTCCAGGCTAAGTTAGGCGCAAGCCTGTCAAAAGATATTCTTAAGGCGATTAAAATACAAGCATCCTTACTCAGCAACATACCTCCGGCTAGGCTGTTTGATGAGTGTATTAAACTTTTTCATAATGCGAAAAGCCTTGAAATTTTTCAACAACTTGAAAATCTTGGTCTTTTGAAACAGCTTTTTCACCAAACCGAAACCACATCCTTTGTGGAGCAAGCCTTGATTAACACAGGTGAGAGAATTAATGCATGCAAGTCAGTAACACCAGCTTTTTTATTCGCTGTCTTTCTTTGGAGTGCTCAGAGCAAGCGATTTGAGCAACTTGCTAAAAAGAATAAGTCAAGATTTTTGGCAATGAATCAGGCCTCAGATGAGGTTATAAGAAAACAGGTTGAGCAAGTGATGATGCCAAAGTGGCTTTCTGCCAGAGTACGAGATACCTGGATTATGCAACACAAGCTTGAAACATGTCACCCAAAAAAAGAGAAAGAACTGATTACTCATCCCCGTTTTCGAATGGCTTATGATTTTTTTGTTTTACGCTCACAAAGTATTGATCCTGAATTAAAAGAAAGGGCAGATAGATGGACTCAGCTGCAGAAGTAAAAGCCATACTTATCACAGGCTGCTCAACTGGTATTGGCCTGCATCTTGCCCGTGGTCTAAGAAATGAGGGCTACCGAGTATTTGCCAGTGCCAGACAAGAATCCGATGTTAAAAAACTTGAAGCTGAAGGTTTTGAATCATTGTTGCTTGATTTGTCCTCTTCAGACTCTATAAATAGCGCTGTAAGAACACTTTTTATAAAAACTAACCATCTTTATGCTTTAATTAATAATGGTGCATACGGCCAAGCTGGCGCGTTGGAAGATATTTCACGAGTGGCAATGGAAGAACAGTTCCAAGCTAATTTTTTTGGTTGGCATGAGTTAACTAATTTGATTTTGCCGTCGATGAAAAAGCATAATAATGGTCGTGTGGTATATATTAGTTCGGTTCTGGGTTTTGTTGCATTGCCATTCAGAGGTGCTTACATTGCTTCAAAGTTCGCAGTAGAGGGTCTAGTTGATACTCTCAGACTAGAACTTCGTCACACTAATATTAAATTTTCTTTAGTTCAACCTGGTCCAATAGAGTCTGACTTTAGGAAAAATGCTTATTTATCATTTCAAAAGCATGTTGACTTCGAGAACAGTGACTATCGACAAGATTATCACAAGATGATTGAACGACTTAATTCCTCTAAAAATGCACCGTTCACATTAGGTCCTGATGCGGTCTTAAAGTCGGTGCTTCATGCATTGGAATCAAGAACACCAAAGTTGCGTTATCGAGTCACCTTTCCTACTAAGTTATTTGCAATTTTAGGTAGAATACTTCCTAACGCTTGGATGGATCGAGTGCTGATTAAAGCTGCAGACTAACGGAGAAAAGAATGGCTAGCAAATTTGATTTTAATAAAGGCTTAAGCGAGTTAGAGTCCATTATTAATAAAATGGAATCTGGTGATTTGAGTCTCGAAGACTCTCTTAAGTATTTTGAAAAAGGCGTCAAGCTTCATCGTCAATGTCACGGAGCTCTCAGTGATGCTGAACAGCGTATTTCAGTACTAAGTGAGCATGATGGTTACAGTTCTGAAAAACCCTTTGATGATCTTGGATAAATATCGTCATCGTGTTAACGATTGTCTTAGTAGTCATTTTTCTCAAAAGGGCACTTTAACTGAGAACATGCGCTACAGCGTTTTGGCACCTGGTAAAAGATTTAGACCCATCTTG
>CAWVVS010000021.1:0-13793 GCA_963933655.1 uncultured Candidatus Thioglobus sp.
AGCGGCGCCTGTAAACAGACTCAGTATTGCCACATAGAGTAGTTTTTGTTTCATTTATTTCTCCTTTAATTGATATAAAAAAGCCACATCCACCTCAACAGTGGAATTAAAAATAATACACTATTATTTTTAATTAAGTGACAACTAGAATGAAAAAAACATTTCGCCACCACTACAGCTAAACTGATATTACTCTCATAGATATATAATTATAAAAATTATGTAGAGCCACAATTCTTAATGAAGTGTTCCAGAGAAGTCTTTTATATTTACCAAAAATATGATTGTTTAATTCAAAATATTTTTGCAGCTCAACCATCATAACGATGGGTTAATTACTTTAATAAAAAGTTTGTCTTTCAGATGAAAATAAACTTATAATTCACGAATTACTGTTAACACAGAGGTGGATATATGTCTCTTTCATTACCATTGGAAGCGCAAATCGTTATTATTGGCGGCGGGGTAGTTGGTTGTTCTCTAGCCTATCATTTGGCGCATTTGGGTCACACTGATGTTGTACTTTTAGAGCGAAAGAAGCTCACCTCAGGCACTACTTGGCACGCGGCAGGGCTTATTGGTCAATTTCGAGCGACCCAAAACTTGACCCAAATGGTAAAGTATTCTGGTGATTTATACGAAAAATTAGAGATAGAAACGGGCGTTGCAACTGGTTTTAGGCGTTCAGGATCGGTTGGCCTCGCTACCAATGAAGAACGTTTTGCAGAATTTAAACGAAACGCCTCTCTCGCAAAAGTTCATGGAGTAGACGTTCACATACTATCCCCAAGCGAACTTAAAGACAAGATTGATTTATTTAACCTTGATGATGTTGTTGGAGGTGTTTGGATACCTAGAGATGGCAAAGGTGATCCAACAAATATTGCAATGGCCTTAGCAAAGGGGGCAAAAAATCTTGGCGTTCAGATATTTGAAGATGTTAAAGTGACAGCCGTACACAAGGTTAACGGCAGAGTGACTGGTGTAGCTACAGATCAAGGAGACATCAAAGCTGAAATTGTCATTAATTGTGGTGGCATGTGGGCAAGAGAAATTGGTCAAATGGCTGGCGTTAATGTGCCACTGCATGCCTGTGAGCATTATTACGCACTAACATCGCCACTTGACAATCTGGGCGATATGCCAACCGTGCGTGTTCCTGACGAGTGTGCATATTACAAGGAAGATGCTGGCAAGGTACTGATAGGATTGTTTGAGCCTAATGCAAAACCTTGGGGGCAAAATGGCATCCCCGAAGATTTCTGTTTTGATCAAATTCCAGATGACCTTGAACATATGATGCCTTATCTTGAAATGGCGATGAATCGTTTGCCAATTCTAGAGAATGTGGGATTAGAGACTTTTTTCAATGGCCCCGAAAGCTTTACTCCAGACGATAATTTTCATCTTGGCGAGTCTCCCGAGCTCAACAATTTTTATGTTGCAGCAGGCTTTAATTCGATTGGTATTCAGGCTGCGGGTGGTGCTGGTAAATACTTGGCGGAATGGATTGTTGGCGGCGAACCCCCTTGTGATCTTTGGGAAGTGGACATTCGCCGCATGCAGCCTTTTCAAAATAATAAAATTTACTTGGCCAATCGTGTCAGCGAGACCTTGGGCTATTTGTACGAAAATCATTTTCCATATCACCAGTTTAAAACGGCGCGAAATTTACGACGTTCACCTTTGCATCAGTTCTTTAAAGATAGGGGCGCTTGTTTTGGCGAGGTTTCAGGCTGGGAGAGACCTAATTGGTTTTTGCCCGAAGCAGAGCTTGTCAAGGGTGTTGAAGCACAATACAAGTATTCATGGGGCAAACAAAATTGGTTTGATTATCACCGGGCGGAGCATTTGGCAATCCGTGAAAACGTCGGTATGTATGAGATGCTATCATTCTCTAAAATTCGCGTTAAAGGTGTAGATGCTATGGATTTTTTGCAATACATTTGCGCGAATGATGTTGATGTGCCAATTGGCAAAATCGTATACACGCAATGGCTTAACAGTAAAGGTGGTATTGAGGCCGATGTCACTATTACTCGTTTAACTGAGAATGATTTCTTAATAGTTAGTGGTGCTGCCTGTAATAACAGAGACATGAATTGGCTTACAAAAAATATGCCTGATGATTCAAATTGTGCTTTATTTGATGCCACGAGTAGTGAAAACTGCCTTGCTATCATGGGCCCAAATTCCAGAGATTTGTTACAGTCAATGACGGATTACGACCTCAGCCATGAGAATATGCCGTTTGGCACTACTTGTAACATGGAGCTAGGCATGGCATCCGTTAGAGCGCACAGACTGACCTATGTAGGCGAGCTTGGTTGGGAGTTGTATTTTCCGATAGAGTTTTCTCAATACATTGCTGAGCTCATTGAAGAAAAAGGAAAGGCGTTTTCCTTAAAACTTTGTGGTATGCACACGGTGGACAGCTGTCGCACTGAAAAAGGCTATCGACACTTTGGTCATGATATTACGGACGAGGATCACGTATTGGAAGCGGGCTTAGGGTTTGCTGTTAAAGTAGACAAAAAGCCTTCAAAATTTGGCAATTTTATTGGTTTCGATGCTGTTATTAACAAACGTGAAAAAGGCCTTGAAAAAAGACTTATGCAATTTTTGTTAAATGATCCAGAGATTATGCTCTATCACAACGAACCTATTTTACGAAACGGCAAGGTAGTGAGTTTTCTAACAAGCGGTTCCTTTGGTCATGCACTTGGTGCTGCTGTTGGATTGGGCTATATAGATTGCAAACCGGGCGAGAGCGATGAAGAGTTATTAACTGACAACTACGCTCTTGAAGTTGCGGGTGAAGTTCAAAATGTTCGCGTTTCTTTGGCGCCAATGTTTGATCCGGCCAATGCCAAAATTAGAGTGTAGCCCTCTAGGTTATCATTAGTTTGATTTGATTGATAAGGAGCTCCATACCTCGGTTGATTTTCCGAGTATCAATCGCTGAATAACCCAGGTGAAGATAATTTTTTGGATGATTTCTGGAGAAAAAAGATGCGTGACCCGGTCTCAATACAACACCTTTTTTAAATAGCTCTTCGCATAGTAGTTTAGAGTCAATTGATTCGGGTATCTTAATCCAAAAAGTGGACCCACCCAAAGTGGGAACACAGGAAAGCAAAGGTTCATTTTTAATCTTCTCGTTAATAAGATTCCAGCGCTCCTTGTTGGTTTTTTGAATTTTGGTAAACATATTATGATAATGCCCCAAGCCAATGAATAGTGAAACTGAGCGTTGATTATTTGCGGGCACATGACGCATCATTAGGCGCCTTAGAGCCCTTGCTTCCGTTATAAAACCTTCCGGTGCAACAAGATAGCCTAGTCGAAGTCCCGGTGCAAAAGCTTTGGAAAAACTTCCAACATAAATAACGTTGTTGTGTTCATCAAGGCTTTTTAGCGAAGGATGCGGCTTTTCTAAGAAGTTGATTTCAGCTTCGTAGTCATCTTCGATAATGACCACATCATTTTCATATGCATGTTCTAAAAGCTGCTTTCGCCTTTTAGTGCTCATCGTAACTCCAGTCGGATACTGGTGGCTTGGGGTTGTGTAAATTAGATCGCAGCTGGGGTCTATGTTATCAACAATAACACCCTCTTTGTCAATGGCGATAGACTCTATTTTGGCTGTTTTAAAGCTAAGAATATTGCGCACATCAGGATAACCTGGATCTTCAATACCAACTTTTGTATCTTGATCAACAAGAAGGCTGGCAAGAATATAAATCGCATTTTGACTTCCGGCGGTAATCAAAATTTGATTTTTATTGGCCCAAATACCCCTCTTTGGCAAGACTTTGGATTGAATTTGCTTGATAAGAGTTGGATCATCAGTGTCAACATGGTCTATATTCCATTTCTTAATTTCAGGTACGGTAGAAGAATGTCTAACCACTTCACGCCATTCATAAAAAGGGATTAAGCTGTTATCCAATTGCCCCACTGTAAAGGTATAAGGCTTTTTTTTCCAATCAAGAGGATAAGCGACATTAATTTGAGTCGATGGATTTTTGGTAATCAATCGATCCATCCAAATGGGTGCTGCTTTGTCGGCGTTCGAAGGTCCAGCGCCGGAGAGTTGTTCGTAAGTTGTTTCACTAACAAAATAGCCACGTCGCTCTTGTGCTTTGATGTAACCATCAAACTCCAATTCTTTGTAGGCTGCTATAACAGTATTTCTAGCTACATTTAGCTCCTTGGCCAGTGCTCTTGAGGCCGGCAATGGTTCACTGGGTCGTATAAGACCATTACTAATTGCATCGATCAAGTGTTGACGAATTTGTAATTGAAGGGTACGTGGCTTGTCCCGACGCAGCGAAAAGAATTGTTGCCACATTTCATTCATGGTTCTGGCTCATTAAGTCCATATTTTCTGGTCCTATAGATAAGGTAAATTGACACAAACAATACCCTACAATTCATATTTATTGATAATTACAACACAATAGAGGTTGACTATGTCTGACTCCACAATTATACAAAATGATAAGCAACATGTTTGGCATCATTTAACACAACATAAAGCTCTTGAAACTGCGGACCCCTTAGTTATTGTTAAAGGCAAAGGGATGGTCGTTACCGATTCTAAAGGTAATGAGTATCTTGACGCCACTTCAGGTGGTGTATGGACAGTCAATCTAGGCTTTGGTCGTGATGACATGGTGGATGCTGTAGCTAAACAATTAAGACAGATTCCATATTTTGCTGGTAGCTTTGGTTCAGAGCCCGGCGCACAGTTTGCAAAAGAACTAACCGATTTAACACCTGGTCTGGATCGAGTTTATTATTCAAATTCAGGATCTGAAGCGAATGAAAAAGGCTACAAAATGGTGCGTCAGCGCGCTCATTCATACAATGGTGGAAAAAAACATAAGATTATTTACCGCGACCGAGATTACCATGGCACAACGATTGGCGCTTTAAGTTCTACGGGTCAAGACCAAAGAAAAAGTCATTATGGGCCTTTTGCACCGGGTTTTGTTGAAATGCCGCATTGTTGCTGCTACCGCTGCCCATTTGGAAAAAAATACGGTGAATGTAATATCGAATGTGCTCACGCACTTGAAACTGTCATTCAGAAAGAGGGACCTGATACCGTAGGTTCGGTTGTACTTGAGCCTATAACCGCAGGTGGTGGTGTTATTCCGCCTGTGCCAGAGTATTTTCCAATTATTGAGTCCATTTGTCGAAAATATGATGTGCTTCTTCACATTGATGAAGTGGTTTGCGGCTTGGGTAGAACGGGTAAATGGTTTGGCTATCAAAATTATGAAGTTCAGCCCGATATAGTGACTACTGCAAAAGGGTTGGCTGCTGGTTATGCTGCTATTTCTGTGACAATTACCAGCGAAAAAATTTTTGAGCATTTCAAGCAAAACCCCACGGATCCATTAAACTCTTTTAGAGATATTTCTACCTTTGGTGGATGTACTGCTGGACCAGCTGCAGCACTTAAAGCCTTAAATATTATCAAAGGTGAAAATTTGCTTGATAACGTCAACAAAATGGGCGATTATTTAATTGATAAGTTATTTGAACTGCAAGAAAAACATCCGGTAATTGGCGATGTTCGAGGCAAGGGTTTGTTCTGTGGTGCTGAACTGGTTAAAAATAGAGAAACGAAAGAGCCCCTTTCTGATGAAGTTGTTATGGCGATTGCAGGGCACTGTTTGAAAAATAAAGTAATGATTGGGCGCAGTAACCGTAATTTTGTTAATGCGAATAATGTGCTACTTTTTAGCCCAGCATTTATTACAACAAAAAACGATATCGACTCAATTATCCAAGCAGTTGATAATGCGTTAACAGAGAATACCTAATTCCTATTTTTGGAAAAATATCATGATTATTGGTGTACCAAAAGAAATTAAAAACCATGAGTATAGAGTCGGTTTAACGCCGCCTAGCGTAAAAGAATGTGTTAAGCATGGCCATAGCGTCTTAGTGCAAAGTAATGCTGGTGAAGGTATCGGTGCTAGTAATTCTGATTATGAGGCTGTGGGTGCAACTATTATTATGAATGCTGAAGATATATTTGCTTCTGCAGAAATGATTATTAAAATTAAAGAACCTCAAGCTTTAGAGCGAGCTATGTTGCGTAAAGGTCAAATACTCTATACCTATCTCCATCTTGCACCCGACCCTGAGCAAACAAAGGATTTAATTGCAAGTGGGGCAATTTGTATTGCTTATGAAACGGTCACTGCAGCAAAGGGTGGTTTGCCCCTTTTGGCACCAATGTCAAAGGTAGCAGGGCGCATGGCCGTACAAGCTGGTGCTCACTACTTAGAACATCCTCATGGTGGTCTGGGTGCTTTGTTGGGTGGCGTACCTGGAGTGGATCCATTAAAAGTGGTGGTTATTGGTGGTGGTGTTGTTGGGAGTCACGCAGCACATATTGCTGTCGGTATGGGTGCAGATGTATGGGTACTTGATAACAACCATGATACGTTAGAAGAGCATTGGCAGCAATTTGGACGCGCGACAAATACAGTTTTCTCAACACAAAGTTCTATCGAAGAGCATGTTGTCAATGCTGATTTGGTTATCGGCGGGGTGTTAATACCCGGATCTGAAGCGCCAAAATTAGTAACTAAAGAAATGATCAAAGCGATGAAACCAGGTTCAGTTGTTGTTGATGTGGCAATTGATCAAGGTGGTTGTTTTGAGACCTCTAAGGCGACAACACACGCTGAACCAACTTATGTGGTTGATGATGTAGTACACTATTGTGTGGCCAATATGCCTGGCGGCGTGCCTAAAACTTCAACTTACGCCCTTAATAATGTAACTTTGCCTTTTGCGCTTAATATTGCCAATAAAGGTGTTACTCAAGCATTGCTTGATGATGAGCATCTAAGAGCTGGACTTAACATCCATTCGGGCATGGTTACATGCGAGGAAGTGGCTAGAGATTTGAATTATGACTACGTTCCCGCATTGGACGTGTTAAACAACTAAATTATTAACAGGAGAAACAAAAAATGACAAGAATGACCTCAAGCGAGGCTTTTGTAGAAACATTGGTTGCAAACGATGTTAAAGACATCTTTGGTATTATGGGATCCGCCTTTATGGATGCCATGGACATCTTTGAACCAGCGGGTATCCGTCTGATTCCAGTGGTGCATGAGCAGGGCGCTGGTCACATGGCAGATGGTTACGCACGTGTCAGCGGCAAGCATGGAGTTGTGATTGGTCAAAATGGTCCGGGCATCTCCAACTGTGTAACTGCCATTGCAGCAGCCTACTGGGCGCATAGCCCAGTGGTTATCATTACCCCTGAAGCAGGCACCATGGGTATTGGTTTGGGTGGCTTCCAAGAAGCCAACCAACTACCAATGTTCCAAGAGTTTACAAAATACCAAGGACACGTTGTCAATCCAATGAGAATGGCAGAATTTACTGGTCGTTGTTTTGATCGTGCCATGAGTGAAATGGCACCAACTCAACTCAACATTCCAAGAGACTACTTCTATGCCGATGGTGAATTTACCATCCCACAACCAAGAAGAATTGATCGTGGTACGGGTGGTGAAGAGTCGCTTAACGATGCCGTTCATCTTATTGCACAAGCCGAGTTCCCAGTCATTGTCTCTGGCGGTGGTGTGGTCATGGCCGATGGTGTTGATGAATGCAAGGCATTAGCTGAACGTTTAGGCGCACCAGTGGTTAACTCTTATCTGCATAACGATTCCTTCCCAGCAAGTCATGATCTTTGGTGTGGTCCATTGGGCTATCAAGGCTCTAAAGCTGCGATGAAGCTGATCTCAAAAGCTGACGTTGTTATCGCCCTGGGTACGCGCCTAGGTCCGTTTGGCACACTACCTCAGCACGATATGGATTACTGGCCAAAAGACGCTAAAATCGTACAAATTGACGCCGACCATAAGATGCTTGGTTTAGTTAAACCAATTACGGTGGGTATTTGTGGCGATGCTAAAGCAGTGGCTGAAGCGCTTACTGAAAAACTCTCAACAGCTAATCTGGTTTGTGATGCCACAAAAACTGAGAGAGCAACGAAGATTGCACAAGAAAAAGTCGCTTGGGAAGAAGAATTGGACAATTGGGTCCATGAGACAGACCAATACAGCTTGGATATGATCCAAGACCTAGAAGAAGGTTGGTTGCACCCAAGACAAGTACTTCGTGAGCTTGAAAAAGCCATGCCTGAGGATGTGATGGTGTCTACCGATATTGGTAACATCAACTCGGTGGCAAACAGCTACCTTCGTTTTGAGAAGCCTCGAAGCTTCTTTGCCCCGATGAGCTTTGGTAATTGCGGTTATGCACTACCAACCATTATTGGCGCTAAGGCAGCAGCCCCTCACCGTCCAGCAGTGTCTTATGCGGGTGATGGTGCTTGGGCAATGAGCATGGTAGAAACGATGACTTGTGTGCGCCATGACATTCCAGTAACAGCCGTGGTCTTCCATAACTGTCAATGGGGAGCTGAGAAGAAAAACCAAGTAGACTTCTACGAAAGACGTTTTGTTGCTGATGAGCTCACCAATCAGGATTTTGTTAAGATTGCTGAATCTATGGGTGCAGAAGGCATCCGTGTTGACAAGCTTGAAGAAGTTGGTCCAGCACTTAAAAAAGCCCTTGACATGCAGATGAATGAAGGCAAAACAGCCATCATTGAGATTATGTGTACGCGTGAATTGGGTGATCCGTTTAGAAAAGATGCACTGAGCAAGCCTGTGCGTTATTTAGAGAAATACAAAGAATACGGTGTGAATAAGTTGCATCGTTAAAGAGACATCATAGGGGGTTGTGTTTCAAACCTCTTCTCCAAAGGGTAGGATGATAACTACCAACTAAGGCAGGATTTAATTCTGCCTTTTTCATGTTTAATGGATAGATGCATGATATGCATCAGGAGCAGAAACAATACAAGAATAATTTCTAGGCTTCTCTGCCGTAGTATAGGTTAACAACGTGCTTTGCCTCGACAAAGAATAACCAGCGCTCCATAACCGTGCCTAGAAAATTACAAATTATTGCACTAAGCAAAGAGCTAAAACTTAGAGGGTATGCAAGAAGACACAAACCAGGCACTACGACTATTAATAAAACACTTAACAGGCGAAGTAATAAAACTTTTTTTTCAGAGATGTCAAAGCCAAATTCTTTCATCGAAAAGTTTTTAGCACTTTCTCCTGTATGGAGAAGGCGTACTTTTCGTGCAGAAAGTCCTGTTGCAGTTTTAATGCTTAATTCTGAAGGCTTTCCTATAAAGTAATAATAAACTGTCTTTGAAATAAATGACAGGGTTAACAATGCCATTATTAGCATGGATAGAGATCCTAGCTGCTGTTCCCAGTAAACCAAAATAGCATGCAGAGAAAAGCCACCCGACAACAATCCCAATAAGATGTAGTTGATTGGTACGAGTGGAGAGTTCCACGCTCTAATTGTCTTTAAGCAAGCATAAATCATACCGGTAGAATAAAGAGTAAGTACTGAGATAATCATCAGCATGATCGCACTAATTACTGTCAATAAGGTAATGTCATCCAGCCAAATTAAATTTGAGATAAATAGAAGTACAATTGGAAAACTCAGTAGGGCGAAAACACCTTCTCTTGAGAGCCAAGAAGAACGAAAACGTAAAAAGGCACGCCAAGCATTTTTTGGATTAGCAAGGTGAAGAGTTGAAGAAAGTAACCCAAGAATAACGAGTATTAAACCTAAGGATCCACTTACAACAAGTGGATTGTTAAGGGGCTCAACCATGACTTCTGCCCGTCCAAGTAAAACGAGTAGTCCTGAAAAAAACAACAGACCATAGCCCATTCCTGAAGTGACCGTGAAGAAGATAACTGAGAAGGCTGGGTGCATTGATTGTTACGTTTTGTCTAACGAGTAATGAATTCATTAGCCCAGTCTTTCACTTGTTCGGCTAAGCTGGGTTGTTTTTTCTTATTGATAGTAATGTTATTTGCTAGGCGCGGTGGTAAATACTGGTTAGTGGGGTTGTAACCCAACTCATTCATTAGACCATTGCCATTTCTTTCACGAGTCAGTTTGCTGACATGTGAATTCGGATCATCAAAATCACCAAAGTGGCGCGCACTTGAAGGACATGTCATAACACAGGAAGGTTGGCGGTCTTCTTCTGGCAAAGTTTCGTCATAGATTCGATCAACGCAAAGCGTGCATTTTTTCATTGTTCCAGATTCTCTGTCGAGTTCTCTTGAACCATAAGGACACGCCCAAGCGCAATAATTACAACCCATGCACTTATCTTGGTCAATTAATACAATACCATCACTCTTGCGTTTGTATGATGCTCCAGTGGGGCAAACTGTGACGCATGCAGCTTCTTCACATTGCATGCAAGACATTGGGAAGTTAACCGTTTTATTGTGTGGATAATCACCAGCCTCATAACTTCTTACTCGATTAAAAAACACCCCGGTTGGATCTTTATCATAGGGGTTTTGGTCACTAAGTGATCCAGTTGTACCAGAAGTATTCCATTCCTTACAGGAAACTGTGCAAGCGTGGCAACCGACACATGTATCTAAATCAATAACTAATCCTAAGCGCATTTCATCTCCTCAGCGTGCTTTTTTGCCCCGTGTTAATACATCTTTTGAAGATCTGACAATATTAACGGGTTCGTGGGTTTTATATCTTAATACCGATGGCTGATCGGGCGCATCTGGTATGGGTTTAATGGTTTTGAATTGAGGGAATGATATGGGTGTTTGGTCCTCAGCTCGATACACTTTAACGCGGGCATCGTACCAAGCAGCTTGACCAGTGATAGGATCTGAGTTTGACATTTCCCGTTTAAATGCATTATTCGGCAATAGCTCAGAAATTAAGTGGTTAAGAAGAAAACCTTTCTCAGATTCATTGGCGCCTTTTTTTAACCCCCACGCCCCTGATTGTTTTCCAATCGCATTCCAAGTCCAAACTGTATTTTTTTCACAGCCTTCCATTAATTTAACCTGAGCTTTGATAGCGCCGATTCGAGACTCTACCCAGACCCAGTCTTCATCAGCAATGTTCATTGATTCAGCTTTCGTGCGATTCATGTAGAGCATATTTTGTGCCATGATTTGTCTTAACCATGCATTTTGCGAATCCCAAGAGTGGTACATAAACATTGGGCGTTGCGTGGTGGTTGAAAATGGGTATTCATCTTCGTCAGTCAGATCAACTTCAATGGGCTTATAGTAACTTGGGCAAGGGGTAAAATAATCACGTAATCTGGATTTATCATCTTCATCTTTAGGACACGGACCATCATAGAGACCTTGGCCTGCTAAGCGAAATTTTTGTAAAGTCTCGGAATAGAGCTCCATTACAATGGGCTTGTCATTGAAGTTCAAGTGTGTGTCGGCAGCAAACTCAAGATATTCTTTATTTGCGAAACGGTAATATTTTTGTGAGTCAGGGATTTTTGTCTCAAAAAAACTTTCGTTTTCAATGTAGCTTTCCCATTGGTTTGGGTTTGGTTCACCCACCAGGCTTTTTTCTCCATCTTTACCTCGCCAACCGGCTAAGAATCCGATGCCTGGGTATTTTTCCCAATTGGTAATAAAGTCTTTATACCCAGAGTATTTGGCGGTGCCATCATCGTTTGTAAATATTGGAAATTTTAGTCTGGTAGCCAAATCAACCATAACTTCTTGCCATGGTCTGACATCACGATCAAGCTCAACGATTGGATGACGAATAGCATCAGCAAGAATGTGGGGCTGGGATATCGGTCTATCAAGAATTGAAATCGTATCAAAACGTTCAAGGTAGGTTGTATCAGGTAAGATTAGGTCGCCGAAGTTGACAGTTTCAGAATGAAATGCATCAACAACAACTAAGTACGGAATTTTATATTCGCCGTTTTCATCTTTTTCTCTTAATAAGTTTTGTGTGTTGCCCGGATTCATACTTGAGTTCCATGCCATATTTGCCATGAAAAATATCAGAGTATCAATCGTATAGGGGTCGCCTTTGACGGCGTTGTTTATAACCATATGCATCATGCCATGGTTGGCAAGAGGCGCCTCCCAAGAGTAAGCCTTGTCGATTCTTAGTGGTTTGCCATCTTTATCGATACAAAGGTCTTCTGGCGAGGTAGGAAATCCTAAAGGTGGGGATTGTAGAGGCGTGTTCACTGCCATTTCTTTTGCTGGTTTAATTGGCGGTGGAATCATTTTAGGGAACGGTGGCTTAGCAAGATGAGCACCTGGACAATCGATCGCACCCAATAGTATTTGCAAAATGTGGATTGCTCTACAAGTTTGGAAACCATTGGAGTGAGCTGCGATGCCACGCATTGCATGCATAGAGACCGGTCTACCAATAAATTTATCGTGTTTTCTGCCAGTCCAATCTGTCCATTCAGTTTCAATTTCAATGCTTTGTTGAAAAGCAACATTCGCCATTTCTAGAGCGTGTCTCTCTATATCTTCTTTTGAAATTCCTGTTTCCCGTGATGCATTTTCCAAGGAGTATTTGTCGTCTAAATATTCTTCGGTTAAGATAGTGAAAGAAGTGGTAACTTTTAGGCCGCTATCAGTCTCCCATTCGCCGAACAATGCAGGCGTGATTTCAGCTAGACTTGCGTCTACAAACATTTCTTTTTCAAGATCCCACGCTTGAGGTTTGTCTTCTTCATTTCTCCAGAGCAAGCCATCGTTGCTCTTTCCTGGGTTTTGAATAATTAAATGGGGTGCGTTGGTGTAGCGAATTAAGAATTCCTTGTCAAATTGGTCATTTTCAAGTAACACACGAGACATGGCGATGGCAAACAGACCATCGGTACCGGGACGAATGCTAATCCACTCATCTGCAATGGCTTGGTAACCGGTACATACAGGGTTAACTGTCGCAAACTTAGCGCCATTTTTCTTAAGCTTTGATAAGCCAATTTTAATTGGGTTGGAGGAGTGATCTTCAGCAACACCCCAAAGCATAAAGTACTTGGTGTTATCCCAGTCTGGATCACCAAATTCCCAAAAGGACTGACCCAATGTATAGAGCCCGGCAGCAGCCATATTGACCGAACAAAATCCACCATGTGCAGACCAATTAACCGTGCCAAATTGCTGAGCCCAAAGACCAGTCAATGCTTGCATTTGATCTCTTCCTGAAAAAAACGCCAGCTTTTTTGGATCGGTTGCGCGTATGTTTTCTAAACGAGCCGTCAGTTCATTAAGTGCCTCGTCCCAACTAATAACTTCGAACTCTCCATCGCCTCTTTCGGTGCCAGGAATTCGGCGCAGAGGCGACCTTAACTTAGCCATAGACTCATGCTTCATAATCCCTGCATTACCTTTGGCACATAACACCCCTTTGTTTATGGGGTGATTTCGATTACCCTGTATGTAGCGTACTTTTTTACCTTCAAGAGTAACTTTGATACCACAACGACAAGCACACATATAACAGGTGGTCGTTTTTACCTCCTGATTAGACCTGTCCTCAAAGATCGGTAGTGGATCTTCCAGGTCAATATTTTGAGGGCAATTCTGTTCGTTCATACTTTGTCAAATTCAATTTTAAAGCGTCTTATTAATAAACGGTTGATAATTCGATCAACTCATCATGAGTTTAAATCATAGCATGTAGTTTTGTCTATTATTAATTAATTATAAAAAAACCATTCCAATTGAGAGGGTATTTCTTAGTGTAAAAAAGTGATAATATCAGATGAGCTTTCTCAAAGTGTTTTATAAATTACGCTGTACCTATAAAGTTATATATGTGGCATAGGAAGATCTTACGGAAAAACAAAGAAAGTCTCAGCATAGGAGTTA
>CAWVVS010000022.1:0-13601 GCA_963933655.1 uncultured Candidatus Thioglobus sp.
ACCACCGTAGCTGTCTTTGATTGAAACAATGCGGTCGCCAGGCTTTAAAAAAGTAGCCAAAGTGTTGCTAATAGCCGCCATGCCTGAAGAAAAACTGGTTGCGGCTTCAGCACCTTCCAGCGTTTTTACTTTGTCCTCAAACGCTCTGACAGTTGGGTTTGTGTTGCGCGAATATATATGACCCGGCTCTTCGCCAAGGGCGACCTTGTGCCAAGTATCAATATCTTTGTACGCGAATGAAACGCTGTGAACGACTGGCACTTGTGTCGAACGCTCAAAAAGTTCGTGCTCTTGTTCACCACCCCAAATACTCTGGGTGGATTTTCCTATGGTGTTTTGCATAGTGACTCCTAGGTTGCTGCAAAATATAAAATAGAAGAAGTGTTTTTCTCCCAATCCTACATCAAGGCAGCGCTTTAAAAGCCTTTATCTTGATAGCCGAATCATACACCAGGTTGTCGCAAGATTCAATAGGGCTTTGAAAACAACTCAAAACCCATTAGTTGAATTTAGATAATCAATTATTGGATCAGTATCCGTTTATTGATTAACGTTTATCCCCATTATTAAAATATCCGAAATTTTCGCTCCAAGTCTTTTTGGAGCTAATAAAACACCAATAAAAGGCTATTTTTGGCTTAAAAGAGAGTGTTTAGGGTTATTAATCGGTTGTTTTGTGCCTAATAATGAGCCATTTGAATTATTTTCAATATTTTGAATAACGTGATTACGCTCAACAGCGAGAACAATAGTTTAAAGGTGGCTCACTCTTTTGAGCTAAAAGTATAGTTTCCCTCTCCAAAGAAACGATTACTCCTAAAATCGCCGATATATTGATCGCCGTTGACGAAGGTATAAGTACCAAAGCCATGCTTTACGCCATTCTTGTATAGACCAACGTGTTTATCACCATGGGTGTAGAAATAACTCCCTTGGCCATGTTTTAGACCGTTCAGATATTCGCCTTCATAGATGTCGCCATTAGCAAAAGTGTAAATTCCATAGCCGTCTTTTACATCCGCCTGCCATTGGCCAACGTAGTTGTCACCATTCGTGTAGTTGTAGTTACCTTGGCCGTCGTACTGGTTGTTTTGAAATTCGCCGGTATAAGTGCCCCAGTTAGCGAAGGTAACCACGCCAAAGCAATTATGATAAGTTTTCTGATTGTCTTCTGGGCAGTTAGTCAGAGCCCATGCATTTGTGGCGGCAATAATGGCGAAAAGAGTTATGGTTTTGAAGGTTTTCATTGCTAGTCAAATAAATCGGCTATCCACTCCTTAGCTGTTGATAAAAACTTATTAGTCGACTGAGATTCGACCACACCCTCACTACCGTAAACAATATTGTTCCAGGATTTATTGACGTATCGTTTAATTTCTTTATCGGGATTGAGTTTTGACCAATCTTCATAATTGATAAAGTCATTGATTGAAATAACAACAGTACCAAGTGTGGGATCATCAATGACTATTTTTTTCAATGGTGTGTTGAGGTATTGGAGGGTAATAACGGTTATTAACGCACCAATAATCATTCCCCATATAAATTTTTTCATTATTTTTTTCCTAATTCTAATAGAAACAATGGGTTGCAGCCATAGTTTCATACCATTCTGAAAATCTCAAGTTAAGAGTTGGGTACAATGAGAATATGATACGCCTTCTTATTGTTCTTTTATTGTTCTCGAATAGTGCCATAGCAACTTGGCATTTAAAGGTGGCGAATGAAGCACAGATACACAATCTAACTGTGAGTATCACCGGCGACTATATGGTTGAGGTTTATAAAGAAAGAAAACATAAATTTAGTTTTGATTGTTCAGAGTATCTCAAGTGTGGACTCTTTATTACGAATGACGAGAATCCAAAATACGATTATTTAGATGGTTTCGTGCAACTCTCTGAAACCGTGTTTGAGCTGTCGATAGACAATATCAAAAATACGGTGTTTAACAATGAAGATCAATCCGCCAGTTATATTGCATTTGTGGTTTCAGAAGTAAGTGATACGGGTTCTTGGGGGCAAACCACCCATTACCAAATAGACACCGATACGGGTAGTGTTCTTATTAATAAGAGAGAGTGGGATTGGTTGCAGTTTGGTATGACGAAACCCTAAACCATCGATGAAATTCAAGTTTGGGGTTGAATATTAAGCTAATTGATTTTGTCTTTAAAAACGACAGGTTCTTTTTTGTGGCTACGAATAACGACTGATCCGGCCAGTTTGTCATGCCAGCCTTGTTTGCGCTTGTCCAATGCAATCCAAAAAATTCCAAGGCCAAGTGGTAGGAATGCAATTAAATAAGCAAAATACCGACCAACCGATTTCCCAAGGGAGAGAGTATTGCCAGTTTGAGCATCGACAACTCTCAGTTTAGTCGCCATCTTGCCTGGCGTTGCCTGAAATTTTTTCCAGAACCAGACGGTTGTTAGTAACGGCAGAACAAGGTTTAAAAAGAAATCCCAGAAGCCACTAACGGATGATGTGTTTTGAGTGAAGCCAAGATTCTCATCATAATAAATCTCTCCATCGTAGTACGCGCCTCCAAAGAAAAGGTACATAAGTGGCATTAGAATAATCATTAATATGATGCTGTCAATTATTGCTGCACCGACTCTAATCCAAAAGCCTGCATACTCTTCTTCATTCATTATCTTTTTACTGATTACTGGGGTTAGAAGTATAGCACAAAAGAATTTTTCCACAATAATAAGTCTAATTTTGGCTGCAGCCAATGATATAGACATTCCTTTAATCACTGAGACAAGCAATCAGTAGTCTAAATATTTGTGTTAAATTGATCTCGCTTAATGGAAGTGAGGGTTGATATAATGCCTTCAATACTTGAGTAACATTTATTGTATGGTTACATCCCCTCTATATTCTTTCAGCAATAGTATTTTGATGCAGTCTTTAAAGTCATTTTTTCGCTTATTACCCATATTGCTTGGCTTACTATTTGCTCATACTTATACGTTGGCGGACGAGATTTATATCGCCGTGGCCAGCAACTTTGCAGGTGCAATGAAGACTCTTGTTAATGAGTTTGAGGGAAGTACTGAACACCGAGTGATTTTAATTCCCGGATCAACGGGAAAACACTACGCTCAAATTGTCAATGGCGCACCTTTTGATTTGTTTTTTGCTGCGGATAAAAAAAGGCCCGAATTGCTTGAAGTACAAGGGCTGGTTGAGCCAAACTCAAGATTTACCTACGCCATTGGCAAGCTGGTTTTGTGGAGCCCACTTGATGACTACATTGATGCTGATGGCAGCGTAGTTGATGGGGGTGATTATCATTATCTTGCCATAGCCAACCCCAAACTGGCGCCTTATGGCAGAGCAGCAAAAGAAGTGATTGAGTCGAGAGGCTTGTGGGCGGCCCTGCAAAGCAAGTTGGTGCGAGGTGAAAATATTGCTCAAGCCCATCAATTTGTTGCCAGTGGAAATGCAAGTTTGGGGTTTGTTGCTCTTTCTCAAATAGTAAAATCGAGTAAAGTCATCAAAGGTTCTTACTGGAAAGTGCCTGAAGAGCTGTATTCGCCGATTGAGCAACAGGCAGTTTTGCTAAAAAATAGTGATGTTGCTAGAGAATTTTTAACTTATTTAAAAAGTGATGTTGCTAAAGCGATTATCCAGGGTTTCGGATATGGCGTGCCATAAGGGAAAACATGTTAAACGAATTTGATCTTTCTGCTTTAATTGTAACGCTGAAATTAGCAAGTGTCAGCACGCTAATTTTGTTGATCATCGGTACACCATTAGCGTGGTGGTTGGCCAATTCAAAATGGAAATTCAAGCCTTTGCTCGAAGCGTTGATTGCGCTTCCTCTTATTTTGCCACCGACAGTATTGGGTTTTTATTTACTCATCAGTCTGGGACCGCACGGCGTGGTGGGCGGCGCAATGCAGTGGCTCGGGGCGCAGCCATTAGCGTTTACTTTTGCAGGCCTTGTTATTGGTTCTGTTATTTATTCTATGCCATTTGTTGTGCAGCCTTTACAAAATGCTTTTGCGGCGATTGGCACTCGACCGATGGAGGTTGCGGCCACGCTTCGGGCAACTCCTGTGGATAGATTTTTCACCGTTGCCATACCATTAGCTCGTACCGGTTTTGTTACTGCAGCGGTTTTGGGTTTTGCCCACACAGTCGGAGAGTTTGGTGTGGTGTTGATGATTGGCGGTAATATTCCTGGTGAAACACAAGTACTCTCTATTGCTATTTACGATCATGTCGAGGCTCTGGAATACGGTAATGCACACATTCTTGCGGGCGGTCTGTTGCTGGCATCATTTATTTTGTTGGTTGTTGTTTATAGTCTGAATCGTCATTTTTCCTTACTGCAAAGGAGTAGTCGATGAGCATTGAATGTCGATTTAATATTGCTCGTCCAGATTTTGTTTTAGATGTTGATTTGTCGGTACCCTCAACAGGAGTGACAGTTATTTTTGGACCTTCTGGTTCGGGTAAAACAACTTTTCTTCGTGCACTCGCAGGACTTGAGAACAATAAGGGTTATTTAAAAGTTGGTGACGCCATCTGGCAAGACGAAAAATATTTTGTACCAACACACCAACGCTCTATTGGGTATGTTTTTCAAGAGGCCAGTTTATTTGAGCACCTCAACGTTAAGGATAATATTGAATACGGCTTTAAGCGTGCGATTGATGCTGATCAAATGGTCATGCAAAAAGCAATCATATTGCTGCAAATTGAGCATCTTCTTCTGCGCAGAACAAATGAGTTATCAGGTGGTGAACGCCAAAGAGTTTCGATTGCCAGAGCATTGTCTCTTGGCCCAAAAATGTTGCTGATGGATGAGCCACTTGCTTCATTGGATGAGCAGCACAAAAAAGAAATACTGCCTTTTTTAGAGCGATTGCACTCAGAGTTAGAAATACCGCTGATTTATGTTACCCATTCTGTTGACGAGGTTACTCACCTTGCTGATCAACTAATTTTGCTGGATGAGGGCAAAGTTGTGGGTAATGGAAAAATATCGGAGATGTTGACTCGATTGGATTTGTCGTTATCTCATGGCGAAAGAGCATCGGCGCTTATACAGGCTAAAGTAGGTGAGCATGATAAGCATTACAACCTAACCACAATTGATTTTTCAGGCGGTCAGTTCTTCGTGCCAAGAAAGCAGCTGCCAGTGGGTTGCGATGTACGCTTAAGAGTGGAGGCTCGTGATGTAAGCCTGACGGCTGAACACCAAAGCGATACCAGTATTTTGAATATTTTGCCAGCAATCGTTGACGAGATAAGTGATGAGAGTGACGCGCAAGTGATTGTGCGCTTGAAAGTTGGCAATGATTTGTTACTTTCTTGTGTTACGAAAAAGTCAGCTGAACTACTTCAGCTCCAAAATGGCAAAGAGATATATGCGCAAATAAAAAGCGTAGCATTGCTGTGATTATTAAAATCTATAAATCTATAAATCTATAAATCTATGATGAAAAGAGAAACTAAGCATTGGTTATTATTATTGATCGGCTTAATGGCTTGGTTTGGTGTTATTACAGACTTTACAACAGCTATCAATAAAGACTTAGCTGCTGGTTTACTTGTTAGTGACACACTCATTCGATTGTTCGGCTACTATACAATTTTGACTAATATCTTTGTTGCTATAGTGGCAACGATTTGTGGTCTGTTTCCCGCCTCACGTTGGGGGGTGTTTTTTGCATCACCGAAAGTATTCGGCAGTGTTGTATCCTCAATTGTCTTTGTGGGCATTGTTTTTCATATCATGCTCAGTGATATTTATAATCCAGATGGCATTAAAGCGGTGGCTAATTACATCAATCACTATATCACGCCTTTGGCGATGTTGCTTTGCTGGTTAGTTTTTCCCACAAAACTAAGAATGCCACTCTCAACACCTTTTTTCTGGGGTATTTACCCTCTCTTATATGCTATTTATATCACTATACGAGGTGAGCTGATTGGCGAGTATCCGTATTTTTTCCTTGATGTGACGACATTGGGCTATCCAAAGGCACTACTCAATGGTCTTGTATTGTTTTTGGTGGTAGCTGCTATTGGTTTTTTGGTTCGTGCAGCCGTTCATTACTCAGCAAGACGACAGTCGTTGGCAGTTGAAGGCTAAATTCAGAAGTTGTTTCGGTTTTTAACTCAATGTTCGCTTGATTGCATCTTTCCAGCCTGAGAGTTTTTTGAACCTAATACTTGAAGGCATCTTCGGAGTGAAACGATTTTCCCTCTTCCAAGTTTTTGCAAATTCCTCTAACTCTGGGTAAAAACCGACCTGCATTCCTGCTAGATAGGCTGCACCAAGCGCAGTGGTTTCTAAAATGTGAGGGCGGTCAATTGGTAGATTTAAGATATCTGAGAGTCGTTGCATAGTCCAGTTGGATGCCGACATACCACCATCCACTCTAATAACTGAAGTTTCGCTTTCACCCCAATCCTTTGCCATTGCTTGTAGAAGGTCACAGGTTTGATAACAAACCGCCTCAAGCGCTGCCCTAGATATTTCTGCTGGTCCAGTATTTCGAGTGAGACCGTATAAAGCGCCACGGCATTCGGCATCCCAATAAGGCGCACCTAAGCCAACAAATGCAGGCACCAAGTAGACATCTTGCTCGTTATCTGCTTGAGCAGCAAGAACTTCTGAATGCGGTGCTGAATCAATAATTTTTAAACCATCTCGAAGCCATTGCACGGCAGCGCCGGCAATAAAAATAGAGCCTTCAAGTGCATACGTTGGCGTATTGTTGAGTTGTAGCGCGACGGTCGTTAGTAGTCTATTTTTTGAAGTAACTGCTTGCTTTCCTGTATTAAGCAATACAAAACACCCGGTGCCATAAGTGGATTTCACCATGCCGGGCTCAAAGCAAGCTTGCCCTACTAAGGCTGATTGTTGGTCGCCAATTAAGCTTGTTATTGGAATTGAACTGCCGAAAATATCGCTCTCGGTTTGACCAAAGTCCGCTGCTGAGTCACGTACTTCTGGCAGTAGTGACTTGGGTATATTGAATAAATCTAGAAGACTATCATCCCAACAGCTCTGGTGAATATTATACAAAAGCGTTCTAGAAGCATTGGTTGCGTCTGTGGCGTGAACCTTGCCTTTGGTTAGTTGCCATAATAAATAACTGTCAACGGTGCCGAATGCCAATTCGCCTGCGTCGGCCTTTTTACGTGCCTCAGGCACATTTTCAAGTATCCAAGCAATTTTAGTTCCCGAGAAATATGGATCTAACAGCAATCCAGTTTTTTCAGAAATTTTGGCTTCATGGCCGAGGCTTTTGAGATTTTGACAGGCAGATGCAGTGCGGCGATCTTGCCAAACAATTGCTTTATATATGGGTTTTCCAGTTTGTTTATCCCAGATGATAGTCGTTTCGCGTTGATTGGTAATGCCGACAGCTGCAATTTGATCTGCGCTCGCACCTACTTGTGACATGGCAGAATGGCAACTCTCCAGAGTGGTTGACCAGATTTCCTCAGGATCGTGCTCAACCCAGCCAGATTGTGGGAAAAACTGAGTGAATTCTTTTTGACCAATGGCTGCAATATTGTAGTTCACGTCAAATAATACGGCGCGCGAAGACGTAGTGCCTTGATCTATTGACAAGATGTATTTCTTCGATATTGCCATAGCTGATTAGCCTTCTTGTTTTGCGAGTGCCAGCCTTGCCACTGGTTGTTCGTTAATAAAGATGTGTATCAGTGCGGTTATCGCAGCAATAATGGCGGCCGACCACCAAATAAAATCATAAGAGCCGGTTTGATCGAAGTAAAAACCGCCCAGCCAAACACCAAAAAATGAACCAATTTGATGGTTTAAAAAAACAATGCCATATAGAGTGCCCATATATCTTAAACCGAACATTTGTGCTACCAAGCCAGATGTTGGCGGAACGGTTGCTAACCAAAGGAAACCCGTGATGATTGAAAAAGTATAGATTGTAAATGTTGAAATAGGCACAATTAAAAACCCTGCAATGGTAATCGCTCTTGCGCCATAGATAAATCCAAGTAGCCATTTTTTCGAATATATGCCTGAAAGTTGACCTGCAGTGAGGGAGCCGATGATGTTAAAAAGCCCGATAAGCATAAGGCTGACCGCTGCAACGGAAGAGTCAAAGCCTTTATCTGCTAGATAAGAAGGCATATGAACGGTAATGAATGCTAATTGAAAGCCACAGACAAAAAATCCTGCTATAAGTAGCCAATAAGGCAGATGGGATGAAGCTTCTTTTAAAGCCTCTCTCAATGTTTGTGGTGGTTCATCGATTGTTTTTGCATTAGCGCTCACACTGCCTTTAAAGGCTGGCACTAAAAACAACATGCTCAGAGCACCAACAGCCAAGAGTAGAAGTGTTGTTTGCCAGCCATAACTTTCCAGAAAACTTTGCGCAACTGGTATTAAAAGAAATTGCCCTGCTGAGCCAGCGGCTGTGCCCAAACCAAGCGCAAAAGCACGCCTTTCTGGTCTTACCATGCGTGCCATAGCTGGTAGGACTATACCGAAACCACTTCCAGCAATGCCCATGCCAATGAGAATGCCAGCGCCTAAGTGCAGATCAAATGTGCTACCCGCGGTGGCAGTAATGTACATTCCTAACGAATAGAGTGTCGAACCGATAATCAACGTTTTAACAGTGCCAAACTTATCTGCTATAGCGCCTGCTATAGGTTGAAACAAACCCCAGCAAAGATTCTGTAGGGCCAACGAAAAAGCAAAAATTTCACGCCCGTAACCAAATGAATCTGAAATAGGCTGCAAGAAAAAGCCAAAAGATGAGCGCAGGCCAAAATTCAGTGCCAGTAATACACAAGCAGCAATAATGGTAAAACTGAATAATTTTTTATATTGAGTCATTTAGGCAAATATCATCAAAAAGTGAGAGTATAACACCTTTATGACTGAAGATTTTTCAGTTATAAATGGACTATTTTAGTTTATAAAAGTTTAAAGGAGTATTGATGAAATTGTTAGTTTTTCAACATATTGATTGCGAACATCCGGGCTCATTACGAAGGTTTTTAGCCGAAGATAATATTCACTGGGATGCTGTTAATCTGCACCGAGGCGAACCAATTCCTGATTTGGATGATTATGACGCCCTTTGGGTGATGGGTGGTCCAATGGATGTTTGGGATATTGAGGAGTGCCCGTGGCTGGTGTCCGAAAAATCGGCTATTCGTCGCTGGGTCGGTGAACTTGGCAAGCCCTATTTGGGGCTTTGTTTAGGACACCAACTTCTTGCTGATGCGCTGGGTGGCACCTGTGGTCCAATGCCCGTGCCTGAGATTGGTGTGCTGGAAGTTGAGTTGACTAATGAAGGCATCGCCGATCCTATTTTTACAGGTATGGCTAGCACACAAAAATGCCTGCAATGGCATTCGGTGCGAGTTGCTCAAGCACCTGAAGATGCGATTGTATTAGCCAAGTCCGATGCTTGTGGGATACAAGCTATGCGCATAGGATCGAATGCTTGGTCGATGCAATATCATGTTGAAATAGAGCCTGATACTGTCGATAACTGGGGGGCTGTGCCTGCTTATGCTGCCGCCCTGAAAACCACTTTGGGTGATGATGGTTTGTCTATGATGAAAAGGGAATCAGAAGACGTTATTGAGAATTGCCTGGTCAGTGCTGGGCAAATATATCAAAATTTTATGCGGATTGCGAGAAAATAAAACAAGTTATCCTTTGGACGGTTAGGTAAGATAGTTAACAATTAGGCGCCTTTTTGAAGTGTCTTTGGATATTCTAATAACAAATTTTTTTATATTAATTCAGGAGAAGTTATATGTCGGTCGACAACCATTTATACAAAGTAAATTCGATTGAGAGTGGTCATCAAGATCATGAATTTATTAAAGCTAAAAACATGGAAGAAGCAGAGAAACAAGCACATAACGCCCATCCAAATGCTGAAGTAGAAGTGATTGAGCTGGAGGTTGGCGCCGAAGACTAGATCTTCAAGTAAAATAATCAAGCTATAAAACAAGCTCTCACATGGATCCACCGAAAGCCCTACGTTTTGTATCCAGAACTATATTTGGGTAGTTATTAATATATAAACACCCCTTATCGAATAATCCGATTTTTAGGTGTGAAAAATATCGGTTGACTTTAAAAAACGTCCGCGGTTAAATTGCATTTTTACATTGGTAACAATAATTTAGGGGCCGTGATGAGTGATGAAGACGATTTCGATTTAAATGAATTAGACGACAAAGACCTTGTTGAGCAAATTCAAGACGATTTATATGACGGATTAGCTGCTGAAGTAACTGAAGGTACGGAGATCTTACTCTCTCGTGGCTGGGATGCAAACGATGTTTTGGGTGAGGCCTTGGTCGGCGGAATGAAGATTGTTGGCGTTGACTTTAGAGACGGCATTTTGTTTGTACCCGAAGTGTTGAAATGTGCGGGCGCAATGAAAGGCGGCATGAAGATTCTGCGTCCAATTCTTGCAGAAGCTGCAGAAGACACCTCTTTGGGTAAGTTTGTTATTGGTACGGTTAAAGGCGATATTCACGATATTGGTAAAAACCTTGTGGGTATGATGCTCGAAGGCGCTGGTTTTGAAGTGATTGACCTAGGCATTAACAATCCTGTAGAAAATTATCTTGAGGCTGTTGATAAGCATCAACCAGTGATTGTGGGCATGTCAGCTCTATTGACAACCACAATGCCATACATGGGTGTAATTTCCGAAGAGTTCGAAAAACGCGGTTTGCGTAAAGACATTCACATGATGTGTGGTGGCGCACCATTAAACCAAGAATTTGCGGATGCAATTGGTGTGCCTGCTTATGGCCGCGACGCAGCACGCAGTTCGGAAATGGCAGAGACTCATGTACGCGAACGACAAAACAAGCGTGCACACAGATAAAAAACGTCTTGTCCTTGGCTGCGGAGCGCTCGTTTACGACCTTCTTCGGCTGATTGAGCAAAACCCCGGTTTATCAGATAAAGTTAAATTGCAGTGCTTGCCAGCAAGTTGGCACAACAATCCTCAATTGATAGCCCCTGGCGTGGATGATTATTTAGCTAAGCATGGCGATCTTTATGAAGATATCTATATTGCTTATGCTGATTGCGGTACAGGAGGAGCACTCGATAAGGTTCTCGAAAAATATCAGGCAAAACGCATCGGTGGTGCTCATTGTTACGAGTTTTTTGCTGGTTCTGAGGCTTTTCAAGAATTGGCTGATCAGGAGTTAGGCACTTTTTACCTAACCGATTATTTGGTCAAGAATTTCAAAAGACTCATGATTAAGGGCATGGGTTTGGATCGATACCCTGAGCTGTTTGATGTTTATTTCGCAAATTACAAAAAATTGGTGTATTTGGCACAAACGGAAAATGAGCAGTGGCAAAAAGAGGCCGAACAGTATGCAAAAGACTGGGGTTTTGAATACGAATACAAATTGGTAGGCACAGGGTATTTGGATTGTGTATTTGATGAGGTTGAAATAATGCCATTGGCAAACGAAGAAAACTAAGATGTATAAAGCGAGATTATTTGCAAGCAAACATGCGAGAGCTTATGAGGCGATGTATAACGCCTCGTCGCCTATTATTTTGGCGTCCCTTAGAGTGTTAAATAAGATAGTCAAAGGAAAGTTTGACAAGCCAATTACTTGGGTTGAAAAGAAAACCAAGGGTTTTTTATTTGATTGTCAAATGTGCGGTAATTGTGTGCTCTCAACTACGGGCATGGCGTGCCCAATGAACTGCCCAAAAACTCTGAGGAACGGACCTTGTGGTGGTGTTCGAGCCAATGGTAATTGCGAAGTTAAGCCCGAGATGAGGTGTGTTTGGGTTGAAGCTTGGCAGGGCTCAACAAAAATGAAACACAACCAGAAAATCCAAGAAATTCAATTTGCTGTAAATCACGAGCATCAAGGTTCGAGCGCTTGGATACGATTGGCGAATGAAGACGTTAAGGAAAAATAGCAATGGCATTCGACGAATCAATCAAAATTAATCCGGAATACGTTTACCACCCGGGCAACCCATTGCCGACACTGGACAAGCATGTTTCACGTGGAAGGTTTGAACGCGTTCTAAAGCGTGGTGAGTTTGCGGTAACGACAGAATTGGCGCCACCGGACTCTGCTGATCGCACTGAAGTTTTTCACGAAGCAGCAATGTTTAATCACGCAGTCGATGCAATTAATGCAACCGACGGTTCAGGTGCAAATTGTCACATGTCGAGTGTAGCTGTATGTGCTTTACTTGCTCATATTGGTTATTCGCCAATTTTGCAAATTTCTTGTCGAGACAAAAACCGAATTGCCATTCAAGGCGATATTTTAGGTGCTGCGGCGATGGGTGTTTGTAATGTCTTGGCGTTAACGGGTGATGATGTCAGTGCCGGTGATCAACCTGAAGCGAAACGCGTTTTTGACTTGGACAGTATTTCATTGCTTACAACCATTCAAAAAATGCGAGATGAATCGACACTTCTCAGCGGCAGAAAGCTGACTGAGGCGCCTGCAATGTTTGCTGGTAGCACGATTAATCCGTTTGTACCGCCTGTTGAGTCTCGAGTATCGCAAATGGAGAAAAAGATTAATGCGGGTGCGCAGTTTATTCAGACGCAATACTGCTTTGATATGTCAATGTTAAAAGATTTTATGTCGGAAGCAGTCGATAGAGGGCTTACAGAGCGCGCGTTTATATTGCCGGGTGTGGGTACGTTGGCATCTGCAAGAACAGCAAAATGGATGAGGAGTAATGTGCCTGGTGTGCATATTCCTGATAGTGTTATTAAGCGCCTAGAAGGCGCAGAAAACCAGAAAAAAGAGGGCCAAAAGATTTGCGTTGAATTGATGCAGCAAGTTAAAGAACTTGAGGGCGTTAGTGGCGTGCATGTAATGGCGTACAAGCAAGAACAGTACGTTGCAGAAATAGTAAAAGATTCAGGTGTACTTGGCGATAGACAGCCTTGGACACCTAAGAATGAGTATTAATTAGTTTACGGAGTAAGAAAGAAATGACAACAACAACTTTATCGTCAGCAAGCAAAGAATTGACCATTGGTTTCGGCCATCCTTTTGTTATGATTGGCGAGCGCATCAATCCTACAGGCAGAAAAATTCTTGCCGAAGAGATGAAAAACGGTGATTATTCGCGCGTTGTAGCAGATGCTATCGCCCAAGTAGAGGCTGGCGCACAAATGCTGGATATTAATGCTGGTATTCCACTGGCTGACGAGCCAGCTATTCTAGCGGAAGCTATTCGTCGTGTACAAGCCGAGGTCGACGTACCTTTATGCATTGATTCATCTATTATTGAGGCGCTTGAAGCTGGCCTTGCGGCTTATGATGGTCGTGCACTGGTGAATTCAACGACTGGTGAAACGGAAGTTTTAGAGCGTGTTTTGCCTTTGGTCAAAAAATACGGCGCGGCTGTTGTTGCAATTTCTAATGACGAAACAGGCATCAAGCAAGACCCAAATGAGCGTTTTTTGGTTGCCAAGAAAATTGTAGAGCATGCAGCAGATTACGGTATTAAGCCTGAAGACGTTGTTGTGGATCCGTTGGTAATGCCAATTGGTGCGATTTCTCAAGCTGGCAATCAAGTATTTGATTTGGTTCGCCGT